>NZ_JBBMFO010000030.1:0-24396 GCF_040096015.1 Peptoniphilus hominis (ex Hitch et al. 2025)
AGAAATGGCAGAAAAAAATTCTAATGCACAACTAGCAAGACAATTCATAATAGGACTACCAAAAGAATTATCTTTAAGTGAAAATAAAAACCTAGTCGAAAGATTTATAAAAGAAAATCTAACATCACAAGGAATGATAGTAGATTATGCAATCCATGATGAGAGTCAAGATAAAAATGGAAATATCCATTGTCATATCATGACCATAATGCGACCCATAAACGAAAAAGGAGAGTTCTTAGCAAAGTCAAAAAAAGAATATATCCTAGATGAAAAAGGAGAAAAAGTATTAAACAAAAATGGAAAACCTAAAACAAGAAAAGTAGAACTAACAACCTGGAATGATAAAGGCAATGTAGAAAAATGGAGAGAAAATTTTTCAGACCTTTGCAATGAATATCTAGCAAAAAACAAGATAGAAAAAAGAGTAGACCATAGGAGTTTTAAAAGACAAAATTCAGATTATCTACCGACAATCCATTTAGGATCAGCAGCAAGTGCAATGGAAAGAAAAGGAATAGAAACTGACAAGGGAAACTATAATAGAGAAATAAGAAAATATAATAACCTTGTAAAAACAATAAAAGAAGAGATAAAAACATTAAAGGGTTGGATAGGAAATCTATTAGATAACCTATCTACTGCTTATGAAAAATTTAAGGATATAGAAAGAGATAAGGTAATAGACAACCCTAAACTTTTCAATCTAACAAATTATCTATTAACTTATTCAGAAATTCAAAAAGAAAAAACTAAATATCTAAAAGGATATGCAAAAACTAATAAAGAAAAATATGACTTCAAAAAGCTAACGAGTGCATATAGTTATTTAAGAAAAAATAATATAGAAACCATTAGTCAGTTACAAACAAAAATAGAAAGTTTAAAGTCTAATAGTTATAAGCTAAATAAAAAAGCAAAGACAATCCATAAAGAAATGGAAGATGTAGAAAAGAAAATTCTATACTATGAAATCTACAAAGCCAAAAAAGAAGTTTACGAAGAATATCAAAAGAAAAACATATTCATAAAAGACGCATTCTATAATAAACATAAGAAAGATATAGACCAATATAAGGTAGTAAGAGAGAAATTAAAAAAACTCCTATCAGATAAGGAAAAACTAAGTCCTAAAAAATGGAATGAAGAAAAAAATCTTTTAATGGCAAATCTTGAAGAAATAAATAAAGAAAAAGACAAGATAAAAGATGAATACCAGGAAATTAATCATATAAAATATTCAGTAGATTTTGTAAACAAAGAACTTGGCATAGATTTATCCATAGAAATAGATAAGCTAATAAAACAAGGTGAAAAACCAAGTGTAATAGCACAGATTAAAAAATTCCAAGACCAAGTTATTAAAGATAATGAATACAGAGAAAGTATGAAAAACAAGAAAATGGATCAAGAAAGATAAGACCTGGTAAAAATATCTTATCCAAGCTATAATATGACCAAACAACTAAAGGCAGATCTAGGAGGTAATAGAGATGAATAAAAGACAAGAGCTAATAGATGAACTCATAAAAGCAGATCAAGATGGAACATACAAAACATATAAAAGCACAGAAGAAATAAAAGCAATGAACAATGAAGAAGTGCAGATATTATATTCCAACATGAAAAACTATCTATCAGACAAAAGGACACACATAAACTACTAAAGGTGGAAAAGCATTGTAAGCTATTTTAAAGTATAAAAGGTACAAATACCTAAGAAAGCTATATAAACATCAAAATAAGGCATTCCACCACCAAGAAAAATAAAATAAAAACAATCAAAGGGAAGTATAGAAAAATTAAAGCCTATACTTCCCTTTTTTTAATTCAAACAAAGGAGATAAAACATGATAAACGAAGAAATAAGCAAAGAAGCAGGGCAAGCAGCACAAACCATAATATCATACACAATAAAGGCAGCAAAAGAATCAATCAACTTAGACAAAGAAATAAGAAAAAAGATGAATGATACAATATAGTAGACTATATAAAATAGAAGATGAGGTTAGAAAATACGTGGATGTATTATTATGATTAATATCGAGAGTATAAAGGGCAAGATAAGAAGTATGGCAGAGAAGAAAAATAGTATAAACATGTGATGCTATAATATTTGTATTAGCATTATTGGGTATAATTTAATATATCCTTGTACAATTTAAATGAAAGGTGGTAGAAATATGGATATAATGAAATCTTTTAACTTAGCAATAGACTATATTGAAGATAACTTAACTGATGAACTTGATGAAAAAGAAATAACACGGATAACAGGATATTCATTTCCAATGTTTTCAAGAATATTTTCAATCATATCAGGATATTCATTATCTGAATATATAAGGTTAAGAAAGATGACAAATGCTGCAATTGATTTAAAAAATTCAGATAAAAGAATTATAGACATCGCAATAAAATATGGTTATAATTCTCAAGATTCTTTTGCCTTAGCTTTTAAAAATTTTCATAAGCTAACTCCAGGACAAGTAAAAAGAGGACAAAAGTATCAATATTTCCCAAGAATCTACTTTTCAATTTCAGTTCAAGGAGGAAATCAAATGGATATTAAGATTGAGAAAAAGAAAGCGTTTAAAGTAGCTGGTATTAAATCAGATGTAACTAAAAGTTCAAATTTCCCAAAAGTTTGGGATAGACTGGTTGAAAAAGTACCAAGAGAAAAATTTGAAGAGTTTGGTAATGGTCAAATCTTTGGCGTAGGATATGACTATATAATGGATGAAGAAAATTCATTTATATACTTAGCTGGTTTTGATTTGACGGATGAGGTAAAAGCTGAGGAATTAGGTTTAGATATACTCAGCATTCCTGAAAAAGAGTATGCTATTGTAAGCTTAGAAGGTCCTATACCAAAGTGCATTCACGAAGGATGGAAGTATATTATTTCATATTTCTTCCCAAAAGAAGGATATAGACATGATGAAAGTCCCGATTTTGAAGTATATGGAGATGGAGATCCTAATTCAGAAGATTATAAAATGGAATTATGGGTTCCTATAGTAAAAGAATAATTTAAATTTGTGTAACGGCATCTATCAAAATGGTAGGTGCTTTTTTGATTGCTATTAGTAAAAATAGGAATAAGTAAAAGTCCTATGAAACTTGACCTAACAATGGGAGAAGCAACAATACCAAGGAAAATAGAATACATCTATCCATGTATCTTTAGCAAAGAAGCTATAAAAACATCAAAATAAAGCATTCCACCACCGAGAAAAATAAAATAAAAACAATCAAAGGGAAGTATAGAAAAATTAAAGCCTATACTTCCCTTTTTTTAATTCAAACAAAGGAGATAAAACATGATAAACGAAGAAATAAGCAAAGAAGCAGGTCAAGCAGCACAAACCATAATATCATACACAATAAAGGCAGCAAAAGAATCAATCAATTTAGAAAAAGAAATACGAAAAAAGATGAATGATACTTTAGAAAAAACAAACGGAAACTTAAAAAGTCTTATGGGAGATGAAATGAAAATAAAAGACCTCTACAAAAAAGGACAACTAGAAAATATAAGCATAGATCAGAGCAATCTAAAAGACTTAAAAAAAGAACTAAAGAAACTTGGAGTAAGTTTCTCAGTAATGAAAAACACAGAAAGCAAAAACTATGAAATATTCTTCCAAGCCAAAGACATAAAAGTAATGGAATATACCTTTAAGCAAGTCGTAGCCAAAGAAAATAAAAAAGAAAAAGAAAGTATCCTAAAACAAATAAAGAAATACAAAGACCTATCCAAGAACAAGGATAAGACAAAAGAAAAAGTCAAAAGAAAAGTAAAAGAAAAAGTAAAACCAAATAAAAAAGATATGACCAGAGAAATATAAGGGAGTAACGAAAAGTTACACCCTTAAATAACCATAATAACAAGACTTCCGAAAAGCAGAAGTCCAGAATTCCGAAAATCGGAAATCAAGAATTTCGATTATCGAAAATCAAGAAAGGAGCAGATATGGCAACAAACAAAAAATATTATTGAATAAAATTAAAAGAAGAATTTTTCACAGACAAAATAAACAGAGGACATTGTCCTTAATGAGTCCAACCCATGTCCGACAAGAGATAGAGAAAGATATAGAGATAGATAAAGAGAGAGAGAGATAGAAAAGATTTAACATTTTTGGTATAATCACATTAATTAAACTAAATGTGTAGTGATAAAATGAGCTTGTTTACCGTAAGCTGATTGTGATAAAAAGATTAAAACTCCCACCATTGGTGCAAGAAATAGAATAAAATAAAGAAAATCAGATTGGAGTGATGAGAATGGATAAAAAAGATGTAGCTATTATAGGAGATAGTGAATATATAAAAATGCTTGAGAAAATAAAAAAATCATATACGAGCAGGCAACTTAAAGCAGCAGTTTCGGTCAATTCTGAAATGCTAAAGTTTTATTATAGTTTAGGAGAAGAAATTATTAGCTTAAAGGCAGAAAGCAGATGGGGTAGCGGATTCTATAAAAAATTAAGTTCGGATTTAAAAAATGAAATTCCCAATGTTAAAGGATTTTCTGTTACTAATTTAAAATATATGAAAAAATTTTATGAAATGTATTCGCCATTAAATCGTCCACAAGCTGTGGACGATTTACAAATATCTAAAGTCGGCGGAGATTTTAATATGATTTTTAGTATCCCATGGGGACATCAAAGATATATTATGGATAGATGTGAGGGAAATTTGAATAAAGCATTTTTCTTTATATCTAAAACATTAGAAAATAGCTGGAGTAGAGCTGTGCTTTTAAATTTCTTGGATACAGATCTATTTGAAAGACAAGGAAAAGCAATAACAAATTTCACAAATAATTTGCCTGCTACACAAAGTGATTTAGCCAATGAAATGACAAGAGATCCGTATAATTTTGACTTTATATCTATAAGGCAAAATTATGATGAAAAAGAATTGAAAGACGCTTTGATGGATAATATTCAAAAATTCTTATTGGAGCTAGGGACAGGTTTTTCGTTCGTGGGCAGAGAATATAGACTTGTCGTTGGAAATTCAGAAGAATTTATTGATATGTTATTCTACAACATTAAGCTTCATTGCTATGTAGTTGTGGAGGTTAAAATTTCCGCATTTAAACCTGCGGATATAGGACAACTTGGAACCTATGTAACATCTGTAAACCATATATTAAAGGGAGATGGGGATAATCAAACAATAGGTCTTTTAATCTGTAAGACAAAGGATAATGTATTGGCAAAATATGCTTCTGAAAGCTCAAGAGAGCCTATTGGAATTTCAGAATATCATCTACAAAACTTAATTCCTGAAAGTTTAAAGGGAGCATTACCAACCATAGAAGAAATTGAAAACGAACTAAAATAAATTTTAAAAACATAATAAATGTACACAAGGCGGTAGAAGTAAAACCTATCGTCTTTTTTATTTGAAGAAAGGTAGGAGAGCATGGCAGATAAAAGAATGTTTTCACTAAAGATAGTGGATAGCGACTTATTTTTAGATATGCCACTAAGTAGTCAATGCCTATATTTTCATCTATCAATGAGGGCAGATGATGATGGTTTTGTAAATAATCCTAAGAAAATCATCAAGATTATCGGAGCAAATGAAGATGACCTAAAAATACTTATTGCCAAAGGCTTTGTAATAGTCTTTGATCAGGGAATTATCGTCATTACTCATTGGAAGATAAATAACTTTATTAGAAAAGACAGATATAAGCCAACAATGTATATCGATCAGAAACAACAGCTTTATCAAACGGAAAACGGAGCATATATTTCAGAAGAAAAAGTTGGTTGTCATCTGGTTAACCAAAGGTTGTCAAGTGGTCAACCCAGTATAGGTAAGGGTAGATTAGATAAGGTTAGTATAGATAAGGGGAGAGAAGAACAGTCCACCCCCATTTTTTATGGAGAATATCAAAATGTTCGATTAACTGAAGAAGAATATAAAAAACTTAAAGAAAAACTAAACTCACACACAGGCATAATGATAAATAAACTATCAAGATACATGAAAAGCAGTGGCAAGACCTATCAAAACCACTATGCAACAATCTTAAAATGGTATGAAGAAGATAAAGACAAACTAAGACATCAAGGAGGAAATAAAAAAATGAACTATGACGTAGGAGAATCTTTATAGGTAAAAAGAGGTGGAAAGGCATTATTAAAGACTTTAAGTCTAAAAAGGTATAAAAGTATGCCAGAGATAATAAAAATGTAAATATGACACCTAAAAGGCGATTAGAAAATTTAAGAAATGTTAGAAGACTTTTAGATGATAGTTAACAAGAGGGTCTAATTTTCACTGCTACTTATGCAGTGGGAATTGGACCTTTTTATATAAGCAAATTCTATTTCAAAATTGGTTACCAAGAAAGACTTCTTTTCACTGTTAAGTATAAGAGAGTAATTTATAGAATTTTGTTTCGTCAAGATAAATATTTTCTGAGGATCAAATTTTAAAAAGATTAATAGCTCTCGATAAATTTTGAACCTTAACAATTGAATAGACCAAGACAAGACGTTAATTATTTTTGGAGCGTAATAACCTATCCGCCAAGATCTTTCGGCTGAATAATTCTGCAAAAAAAGTTCTGCTAAGCAAAAAGAAAGAGAGCGATAAGTAAGAGTTTGAATATAGGGAGGGATACCCTATCCGCTATGAAGAAAATGAGGATAATGATACTTCTAAGGTTGAAGCCGGCTCATCCGGAATAGAGGCGGAGGTGAGATTCCTATGTTGCTAATCCAAAGCACTTGTCAATGTCGTAAAACTTAATTAAACAAATAATTATTAGATATAAAACTTTAGAGGAGGTATATATTGGACAATGACTGGAATGGATTGGCTGATTTAATAGCAAATCTGATTGCAAAATATGCTGGTGCTTTAGATTTAGATAATCTGCCCGATCCAACGCCAGCAAAAAATCAAGAGATGAAAAATAGTTTTGACATGGCAAAAACACAAATTGAGACGGACTAATAAAAGTGTTATAATATACTTGAAATGATAGTCCAAACTCAAATCCAAAAAATTATATATGATATAGAAAAATTATATTGAGGTTAATGCTATGTCAAAAGAAAAAATAAAAGTATACCTCTATACACGAGTATCTACGTCAATACAGATAGAGGGGTATTCGTTAGAGGCACAAAAATCACGAATGAAAGCTTTTGCTATTTACAACGATTATGAAATTGTTGGAGAGTATGAAGATGCCGGAAAGTCAGGAAAGTCTATTGAAGGTAGAATACAGTTCAATCGAATGATGGAAGATATAAAATCTGGAAAAGATGGAGTATCTTTTGTTCTTGTGTTTAAGTTATCAAGATTTGCAAGAAATGCCGCTGATGTTCTTTCTACACTTCAGATAATGCAGGATTATGGAGTTAATCTTATCTGCGTTGAAGATGGCATTGATTCATCTAAAGATGCTGGGAAACTAATGATTTCTGTTTTATCAGCTGTGGCTGAAATAGAAAGAGAAAACATTCGTATTCAAACAATGGAAGGTCGCATTCAAAAAGCAAGGGAAGGAAAATGGAATGGTGGTTTTGCTCCGTATGGATATAAACTTGAAGACGGCAAGCTGTTTATAAATGAGGAAGAGGCAGTTGCCATAAGAACGATTTTCGACCAGTACGTAGATACTACGATAGGAGCCAATGGGCTATCTAAATACTTAGAGAATCATGGAATTAGAAAAATCCCAAGACAGAATGGTAAGAATCCTTTGTTTGATGCAGGTCTTATAAGAAAGATATTAAAGAATCCTGTATATAATGGAAAAATAGCATTTGGAAGAAGAACTTTAGAAAAAGTTCATGGCACAAGAAATGAATATAAGCAGGTTGAACAAGATGAATATCTAATATCTGAAGGGATACACGAAGCTATAGTTTCCGATGAAGTTTGGCAAGCTGCTCAGGTTAAGCTAAAATCTCAAGCAAAGAAATATGAGCATGTGAATAAAGGAAAAGATACACGCACGCACTTGCTTTCTGGAATTGTAAAATGCCCTATATGTGGAGCGGGAATGTTTGGAAACAAGTGTACCAAGAAAAAGAAAGATGGCACAAAGTATAAAGATTTTTATTACTATGGTTGTAAACATAGGCAGATGATAAGAGGTCATAAGTGTACATTCAGTAAGCAAATTAGAGAAGAATTGTTAGATGATGCTATTGCAGAGGTGATTGTCAAGATTGTAAGTAATCCTAAATTTGCTTCTATGATGCAAGAAAAAATCAACATGAAGGTGGATACCTCTGAAATAGAAAAAGAAATAGATAATTACCAAGAGGAATTGAGGAAGAGTCATTCTACAAAGTTTAAGCTAATTGAGGAAATAGATAATTTAGATGTTGAAGATAAGCATTATAAGAGAAGGAAACAGGATTTAGATGATAGACTATATCGTATGTATGATAAGATTGAAGACTTAGAATCATTGTTAATTGATGCGAAAGCAAAGAAACAGACTATTGAAGCTGAAAAACTCACAGGAGATAACATATATAAGGTTCTGATCTATTTTGATAAACTCTATAAAGTCATGAATGATGTAGAGCGTAGACAGTTAATTACAGCTTTGATTTCTGAAATTCAAGTTTATGAAGAAAAACAACCTAACGGACAATGGCTAAAATCAATTACTTTCAAGCTCCCAATTATAGACGATGATTTGAATATAAGTTTGGATAATGATGAACAAGTTGAAGCTATAGCGTTGATACAAAAGATGTAAACTTAGAAATCCTGCATTTCAAGCAGTTTTATAAGCATTTTGTCTTTGATAAAGATGAAGAAGGATACGTCAAAAGGACTCAAAAAAACTACATGGATGTAAGAGTAGTTTTGAGACTAGTATGAGGAAACACAAAAAATATAATTAACCCATTTTGTACTTTCTACAAGAGTAGCTTAAATAAGGCTGCTCTTTTTTTTCTAGGAAGTGAGTATGTATAAATTTTAAATATAACTAATAAAACAAAATTGGATTCCCGATAAGCAGAAGTTCAGACTTCCGAAAATCGGAATTCAAGAACTCCGAATAACAGATTTCTAGAAATCCGAAAATCGGAGAGTAACTATAATAATATTAGTAATATTGAGTTAAGAAATAATGATTTTAAAAAGGGAGTAATGATTCGTTACATCCTTTTTCAAAAAATGGAAAACTCATAAGCCAACTTTACATATTCGCTTTTATAACATATAATAAAAGCGTAGATGAGAGGAGGCGGACTATGAATACACTTAAAGAATATATACAAGAAAATTTAGTAATAACTAACAAAGAAGCAGAAGAACTTGGATATACTAGGCATAATCTATCAGAATTAACAAAAATCGGACAATTAGAAAGATTAAGACCAGGACTATATCAATTAAAAGGAAAAGTAATAGACGATTTTGTTTTAATATCATCAAATAGTAATCGAATTATATTTTCCCATCAAACAGCCCTATACCTCCATGACCTATCAGATAGGACTCCAAATGTATTTCATATATCTGTACCCCAAGGCTACAATGCAAGCCATATTAAAAAAAGATATGAGGATCTACAAGTTCACTATGTAAAAAAAGATTTATACGAACTAGGAAAGACAGAAATAAAATCACCACAAGGCAATCATATCTCAGTTTACGATATAGATCGAACAATTTGCGACATCATAATCGACAGAGAAAAAATAGATAAACAAATTTTTACAGAAGCCATAAAAAGATACTTTAAATCACAAAATAAAAATCTAAGACGACTCATAAAATACAGTAGACTATTTAAAATAGAAGATGAAATTAGAAAATATATGGAGGTATTATCGTGATTAATATCGAGAGTATAAAGGGAAAGATAAGAAGTTTAGCAGAGAAGAAAAATCTGAAGTCGCAAGAAGTTCTGCAAATATATTTCTTCGAAAGATTTTTAGAAAGGCTATCCAAATCAAATTACAAAAATAATTTTGTCATAAAAGGAGGATTCCTAATATCTTCCTTAATTGGAATTGAAAATAGAACAACTATGGATATGGACACAACCATTAAAGGCATAGCTCTAAAAGAAGAAAAAATAAAAGAAATAGTTCAAGAAATTATTAATATCAATGCAGATGATGGAATAAAATTTGAAATAAAAGACATCTCTTATATTAGAGAAGAAGACGAGTACGAGAACTTTAGAATTTCACTAATAGCAAATGTTGGAAAAACTAAAAACCCAATGAAACTTGACCTAACAACAGGAGATGCAATAACACCAAGGGAAATAGAATACATCTACCCTTGTATCTTTAGCAAAGAAGATATAAAAATAATGGCATATCCATTAGAAACAATTTTAGCAGAAAAATATGAAACCATAATCAGAAGAAATATAACAACAACACGAATGAGAGACTTTTACGACCTCTACACCCTCTACAAACTAAAAAAAGACCAGATAGATTATGAAATTTTAAAAGAAGCAATAGAGAGAACCTCAAAGAAAAGAGGAAGCCGGGAGATAATGCAAGACTATAAGGAAATAATTGAGGACATAAAAGAAGATTCATACCTAAGATCCTTATGGGAAGTATATCTCAGTGAAAATAAGTATATTGGAGATTTGACCTTTGATAGGGTTGTTGATGTGGTAATAATTTTATCAAATAGGATTAATGAGATGTAATATTCCAGACACTGTCTGGGAAATCATAGACAAGAAATATTAAAGACTAAAGAAGTGGAATTAATCTAATTCTTTTTTACCTTTTGATCAGAGTATTTAAAACTAAAAAATTGTATGTCAATTGTTCAGCCTAAGTAGATAATAAAAAAGTGTAAACAATAAGGAAGTAGTATGGAAGTATTAAGAGCTCGCAGTTTATATGATTATATTAAAATTCTTAAAGAAAAAAATTTATTGGATGCATATTTTAGGGGAGAATCTAGGAAATATACAAATATTGCAGCATCATGTTATAGAGATAATTTTAATGACTCAGATAGATCTATAATTGATGAGATGATATATGAATATTTCTATGAGGTTAGTGCACAATTAAGTGATATTGAAAAGTCAAATTTTATATCATATTCACAACACCATGGATTGCCTACAAATTTAATAGATATTACAAGTTCAGCTTTAGTAGCTTTATACTTTTCATGTTGTGATAACTTTGAATACACAGGATATATCCATGTATTTAGGAAAAATAATTTCATAAAATTTAGTGATGAAATTTCAGGAAGAAAAATATAATACTTTTATAATGATTTAATCGAACAAAATGAAACAAAAGTTATGTTTTATAATAAATTATTAGAATTTTATAAGAATAATAGAAAAGGATTCATAATTTCATTATCTAATAATTTAAATATGATCAAAGTTTTATTGAAAAAAAGTAAACACAATTTACAAACGCATGAAATAATAAAAGCTGTAGATTGGTATGATATGGGAATTAAAGAAGGATACATTATGGATAGGCCAAATGAATTAAATCAAAGGCTACTTCAAGTATTTCTTAAAAACAAAAATGAAGAGTTGGATATGTGGAGGGATATTTTTTTCCAATTATCAAAATTAACAAATTATTCATTTGAACTAAAAATACAGAAATTAGAAGATTATGTAATAATATATTTAACAACTTTTACATATTTGTTAATTAAAAAGTATGGTAATAATATTTATGAAGTACCTGATTTTCCAATGATATTATATTACCCTAATATTAATTTTGATAGAATGACATTGCAATCTGGTAGATTTATTTATCAAAATATTTTATATTCACCATTTAATATTTTGAATAAACAAGAAAAGAGAGACTATATACAGAAAATAGTTCCTGATATTTCCATAGAAATTGAAAATAAAATAGAAATTGTAAAAGATTTAGATTTATTAGGGATAAATAGAAAAAAATTATTTAACGATCCTGATAACATAGCTAAATATGTGTATAAAAAGAGTAAAGTGAGAAAATCAAAATATGAATTACTAGAAGATTTTTATATAGAAGAGGTATAAGAAATTATCCTTTTATATAAATTCTACATTAAACAAAGAAGATATTTAAAATTGAATCAATGTTGGAGTCAAATACCATACTATAGAAAACTTTAAAGTAAGTAATTTTCAATTATTTTAAAAGATGACGATGGGAATTTATATCAATTGTTAATCATATTGCGATAAGATTAAAGATTTAGAAAACCAAAATAGAGAGATTTTGTAACAATAGTCGGAAAGTAAAAACAAGCATTGATAATAACGGAAAGGAACATAAGAATGTTCGTATCTTGTCTTCTAAGCTCTTAAAAGCAAAAGAACAAGTAAGGAAGTCAAGGCAAGGATAAAAAGTCCATATTAGTGCAAATAAAAAGCTTTAAGACAGATGACAAAACTAAGTCAAATAAGAAAGAATATAGCAAAGGTGCAGAGAGGTAAATAAAGGCAGTCTTCGGACTGCCTTTATTTTTTGCTCAATTTAACGCAGTAAATCATATAATTGAAAGGAATCTGTGTTATATGCTATAATTAAATAGTTAATCTATACTTTTAGAAAGGTAAAATATAGAATTGGAGAATGATATGGGATTTTCATATAATAAATTATGGAAGTTATTAATATATAAAAATATGAAAAAAACAGACTTACAATGTGCAATTTCAACAACTCCCAAGATAATAGCAAAAATGGGAAGAGACGAAAATGTAAGTTTGGAACCATTATGAAAGATTTGTGAGTATTTTAAATGTGATATTGGAGATATTATTGAATACATAAGAAAGGACGAAGAATAATCAAATGAGAACTATTGGTGTTAAGAATTTAATTTTATAATCCATAATAGAATTAATTAAACAAAATATAATAGATTTTAAGAGTATATTAGATGTATTTGACTGTTCGTGAGTTGTATATTGAGAATTTAAAAATCTTGGATATAATATCAACTCTAATGATTTGATGTATTTTTCTTCTGTTCTGTTAATAGGGACAAAGGGGATAAATTCAAGTAAGTGATGTAGCTATAAATAGAGAAAACTCTATTATACTTTGCAGAAGAATTAAATGTAGGTAGATTATACTATGTTGATTGATTTAAGATTCTGATAATAATGATGTATATGTAGTAAATATTATGGATCATAACAATCTTAAAATTGCTTCTGAAGATAGCAATTATTATATAATTTAATAAATGGAGGGCATAGTGAAAGTCAATGAATTTAAGGATGTATTTTCTGAAGAGTCATATATGGATTCGGATAAATTAGATGAACTGATAAGAGGCAAAAGTATTAATTTTTTAATAGGTGCTGGAGCAAGTGTACCTATTTATCCCACATTAAGCTTTGGTGAAGGCTATCCGAGCTTTGAAGACATAGTAAGTAACTCGATGTTATATCAGGACTCAAAAACTTTTATGTATATTTTTTATTTTATGAAATGGATAAAACAAATGGGTATCAATTCAGAAGAATTTGTTAAATTATATTCTAATCATGAAGTTTTTATTAATTATAAAAAATTAGTAAAATGTATTTATGAATTTTTACAAACTGAAAGCAATGAGGTACCAAAGAGGGTTAATATATTTACCACTAATTATGATTTGCTTTTTGAAAGAGCTTTTGATGAGTTTTTATTCAATAATCCATTGATATACTTCAATGATGGTTCGAGAGGTTTTTTTAATAAGAGTATTAATAATAAGAACTTTTATTTAAATGTAACACATAGTGGTTATAATGATAACTATAGACGTGAGGTTCCAACTATTAATTTATTCAAGCTGCATGGATCTTTATCCTGGAAATTAGAGGATAATAGAATTCTAGTAAATGAAAACAACTATTTAATAGATGATATAAAGCAAATTATTGATAATTTGAACTTAGATACTATAAAAATAGAAAATATTTTTAATGAATGTATTTCTACTGATACATTTGAATTTATTCAAAAATTAAACATGAAAATAAAAGCGGAAAATATGAGAAGGGACTTATTAGATAATTTCTTTTACCAATATTCTAAACTTCCTATAATAAATCCAAATAAATATAAGTTTTTTAAGACTGTTTCAGAACAACATTACTATCAATTAATAAGATCTTTTAGTTATGAATTAGAGCGTAAGCAAGCTATACTAATTGTATTTGGATTTTCATTTGCAGATGAACATATTAAAGATATATTTGAAAGGTCTTTATTAAATCCAGAATTGCAGGTAATCCTAATTTCATATTCCAAGAGTGGTCAAAAGTATTTAAAAAGTATATTTGGTGGCTATAAAAATATTATTTTTTTACCAGAGAAATTTGAGAACAATAATGGAGATTTTAAGTATTTACTTTCATTGTTAGGAGAAATTAATTGAAAAATAAGTATGTTATTGGATATGTTATATCAGTGGATGGTATGAAAATAAATATTTTGATGGAGAATAAATCTAATTTAGAAACTTTTCATTATAATGGAGTTTTTTATAATGGTGTTTCTATTGGAAGTTATATCGGAATAATAAGAGGCTCTAATAAAATTATAGCTAGAATAGAAAAGGAGTTTTTAGAAGATAAGGTTAACGATTTATCTTCACATGAATTTTCCAAAGATAGATTTGAAAGGAATATAGAGGTAAGTTTAATAGGAAATATTTATAAAGGTACTTTTGAATTTGGAATAAAGCGATTTCCTATGATTTTTAATGAAGTTGTTTTGTTATCAAAAGATGAGATTAAGATGATTCTACAAAAAGATTCATCAAATTCAAACCATAAAATTTCAATCGGTAGAAGTGTGGCGAATAACATTCCAGTTGAGTTATCGTGGGATAAGCTATTTAATACTCATATAGGTATTTTTGGAAATACAGGCAGCGGGAAGTCAAATACTTTAACAAAAATATACACTGAATTATTTAATAAAGAAGAATCTCAAATAAAATTAAACTTTAACAATAAAAGTAAATTTGTAATCTTAGATTTTAATGGAGAATATCTACAACCAGGAGTACTTCGAAACAAGAAGAAATGTTTAAGTCTATCAACTGGGAATAATAAAAGTGATAAGCTTCCATTAACTCCAAAAGTTTTTTGGGATATTGAAACATTATCAATTTTGTATTCTGCTACCGAAAAAACACAACGTCCATTTTTGGAAAGAGCCGTAAAGTATTTTGTAGACGATAGTATTTATGATATAACATCAGAAAAAATTATAAAGGGATTGAGTTCAGCTTTTTATAATATATTCAAACAAAATAACAATAAGGAGATGCTAAATCTATTTCAAAAATCCTTAGAAAGCATAAAATTTGACATACATGGGGATTATTTTGACGAAAATGGTAAGTTGATAGATATTAGCTGGTTAAGTGCATTGTGGCATTCGCAACAATCTACTTATTACAAAGATTCTGTTTATATAAATTCTGTGGAAGATCAAGAAAAGAAAGAGATGAGAAATAACTTTGAAAAAATTTTGAATCAGGGAGACTTTAAATTTAATATAGATTCTTTAACAGTTACTCAGAAATTAAAAATATCTGTTAATTCATATTTAATATATTGTTTAGCATATGGCAAGGTAAATTTTGAGCATATAAATCCATTAATACAAAGAATTGAAGCAAGGTCTAATTTTATTGAAAAAACTATAGTATTAACACATGATTTAAATGAATGGGAAGTTTTAAATGTAGTATCTTTTAGGAAATGTAATTCGGAAGCAAAGAAGATGATTCCTCTTTTGATTGCTAAACAATTGTATGATGAACATAAAGATAAAATATCTAATGAATCAGAGATTACCTCAACTATTCATCTAATAATTGATGAGGCTCATAATATTTTATCGTCACAATCTAACAGAGAAGAGGAATCTTGGAAGGATTATAGACTTGAAGTTTTTGAAGAAATTATTAAAGAAGGAAGAAAATTTGGGTTTTTTCTAACTTTATCTAGTCAACGACCATATGATATTTCTCCAACTATAATTTCACAACTTCACAATTATTTTATACATAGACTAGTAAATGATCAAGATTTGAGGATGATTTCAAATACAATAAATTCTTTGGATTCTATTTCTAGAAATCAAATACCTACCCTTGCTCCAGGCCAATGTATTATTACCGGAACTAGTTTTGAAATGCCTCTACTTATTCAAGTTTCAAAATTATCTAGAGAAAAGTCTCCGTCTAGTGAAAATGCAAATTTAGTAGAATTATGGCTAGATAAGTGCTAAAATTAATTCTAACTCTCTTATTTTTTATAATGATTTCATAGTATTTCCTATACTGAATAAGTCGTAACATTGTTCTTTATTTAAAGAATACTCTTGCATAAGGGTGTTCTTTTTTTCTTGCAGTTCGTCGAGTTTTATTAATATTTCTTTTGTGCTTGGTAGTTTTTATAGCGTTCTAATATTTTTAGATGCTATCTTTTATAGTAAATCGGACTATATTTGTTCTGAAAACTTTTAACTATCACAAATTTTATTGTAATATTTATAGTTTTATCTATACTTTTTTTAACTTAAATAGAATTATTTATTCTTATCATTTAAAAATATTGATTATTAGTTTTTATTTCTAAAATATATTTCGGGGTCTTAGGGATCTCCCTAACAAGGTAAAAATTAAAAAAATGGAGCATTCCGTAAAGGGCTGCTCCATTAATTTTTTCGTAAGTGTCCGTACACTTACTGTGCTTGCTATTAAAGTTATAAGCGTTAAGCTTGTTATTTAATTACTGCCATTATACCATAAAATTGAAATGTTTGTATCTAATAGAAAAACTTAAAATATAGATGTACGATTAATATGCTATAGTGTATTTTTAGTATAAAAACTAATTTTTGGGTATAATTTAATTGATTATTATGATGCATTAGGAGGTAGAGTTTTGGAATTAAATCATGAAGATATTATAGAAGATGTCCTTGAAGGATATGTTTTTTCTGAAAAAAAGGTTACTGATGAATGTAAAATTTATACAATTGAAAATTCTACTGGCTGTGGCGAAATGCGTTGCTACAATTTATTTGAAGGCGTTCAGTTATCTTATAATAACCTTAATATGGAGACGGCATATCAAAAAATAAATCCTAAAAGCGGGGTTTTAGAAATAGATCATTGCTTAGAGGGATGTTATGAGTTTAAACTTGAAAATAATGAACGCGCTCTGATAGGTAAAGGCGATCTAAGTGTAATCGAAATAGGCAAAGTTCCTTTTGAAGATTCGTGCATACCAACAAAAAAATATGTGGGACTTTCAATATTTATTGATATTGAAAAGGCACAAAATTCTATTGATAAATACTTTCCGTATGCAAAAATTGATTTGTTAGAAATAAAAGATCGTTTATGTAAAAATGGTGCAGCTTTAATTATTCATTCACGTCATGAGATAGACCATGTTATTAGTGAACTTTATAGAGTAGATTCTAGAATAAGACTTTCTTATTCAATTATAAAAACAATAGAGTTGTTATTATTTTTAAATTTAGTTGAAAGTTCAGATACTTTTAAGTTAACATCTTTTTCAGAACCAGTATATAAAGCAACTGTAGAATCATATAAGATGATTCTAAATAATCCTTTTGAAAGATATTCTATTTCTGATTTATCAAAAAAATATGCTATTTCAGAATCCAGTTTGAAGAGATGTTTCATATACATAACTGGAAGCTCAATAGGTAATTTTATTAGGGAAAATTGTTTAGAAGCCGCTGCTAAATTATTAATTCATAAACCCTTAATGTCAATAGGAGAGATTTCTGATTTGTCAGGATATTTGAACCCTAGTAAATTTTCTGAGTCATTCAAAAAACATTTTGGGCAAACTCCTCAAGAATATAGAAAAAAATCCATCTGACCTTTTTAGAGCAAATAAAGAGCTGTCAGGTTATAAAGAAAATATCCATCTTACTTTATAATAAAGTTGAGATGGATATTTTTTTGTAAATATTCTCTATACACATTCTATGTACATTTTATTAATTAACGGAGGTGTTTTATGAACAATAAAAAAATGACTACAAAAGATGTAGTAACAGTAGCTATTATGATTGCTTTATTTTATGCAATATCTATTGTTATTGGAATGAGTATGGTTGCTGTTCCGGTTGTATATATTTATGGTACTGCTGGAATTGAAATGTTTATAGGAGCTATTTTCTACTTGGTAGCAGCTAACAGACTTAATAAACATGGGCTATTATTTATATGGATATTAATTTATGGCATTATCACAGCAGCTATGGGTTATGTGTTTATGTTTCCATATTTTATTGGACTTGCTATTTTGTGTGAAATAGTAATGATAGGCAAAGACACTTATATAAATCCAATAAGAAATATGATTGGCTGGAGTGTTTATGGTGCTGGTATGTTCATGGGAATAGGAGTTCCATGTTGGATAGCTTGGGAATCTTATCAAAAGCAAGCTTTAGAGAGTGGGTTTGCAGATAAGACATTAACATTGCAATATAATTTGGTATCTTCACCAAAACTACTATTATTAGGTGTAACAATAACCGTTATATTATCTGCTTTAGGTGTTTTGTTTGCACAAAAAATTCTTAAAAAGCACTTTAAAAAGGCGGGTATTTTAGAGTAAATGGAGATATATGGGAAATGAAAATAGAAAAAATAAGTGGAATAACTTGTCTTTTTTTAACTATTATTTCCTGTATGGTGTCAATATTTACAAAAAGTTACTATATGCATGCTCTGTTTGTAGGATGGCTTTGTATGCTTTTAGCATATTTTGGTTTTATCAAACAGAGCATAATTTATTTTATGATATATAGTTTTACTACATTTTGGTTATTAAAAATGATACCTAGTGGTGTAGTTATAATTTCACCAATGCTTTTGGGAATGTTGTATAAATTCATAGTTCCAATCATGGCAGGATTTTTAACTTTTAAGATACCATCAGGAAAATTAATTTCAATATTTCACAAATTAATGTTGCCACAAAATTTTATACTTATATTAACGGTAATTATTCGATTTGTACCAACAATTGCTGGGGAATTTAGAACAATAAAAGAAGCTATGAAAGTAAGGGGATTTACAGGTAACTTTTTTCATATTTTATCAAATCCTTTGAGGACTCTTGAATATGCTATAGTTCCTTTAATTTTTCGTTCTATAAAAGTAGGAGATGAATTATCAGCAGCAGCGATTGTTAGAGGAATTGAAAACCCAATAAAAAGGGATTCATATTATAGTAACAAGTTGTGTAAATTAGACATAATTATAATAACTGCAAGCTTTGTTTTATTTATATTATGTCTTATATGAGAGGTGCATCATTGAATAATAAAGTTGAAATTAGGAAATTATCTTTTTCGTATAATAGCAATAAAGATGAACAGTTGAAAGATATAAATTTAGACATTAAAGATGGTGAATGTTGTGTAATTATAGGGGAGTCGGGATGTGGCAAGTCTACTTTGACAAGAGTTATAAATGGCTTGATTCCAAATTTTTACGAAGGAAATTTAGATGGAGAAGTATTTATTGACGGAAAATCCATCAGAACTTTAAGATCCTGGGAAATAGCAAAACTAGTCGGTAATGTATTTCAAGATCCTAGAAGCCAATTTTTTGGCAATGAAGTTAATGGAGAGATTGCATTTGGACCAGAAAATTTAGGATATAAGCGTGATGAAATAATAAGAAGAGTAAATGAATCAAGTAAGAAAATGAATGTTGATAAATTGCTAAATAATAGGATATACAATTTATCCTATGGAATTAGGCAAAAAGTAGCAATTTGTTCAGCAAGAGCCATTGAACCATCTATTTATGTATTTGATGAACCATCTGCAAATCTTGATTTACAATCAATATATAAATTTTCAAAACTTGTAATGGACTTAAAAAATGAAGGGAAAACTATAGTAATTGTCGAACATAGGTTATTTTATTTAAAAGGAATAGCAGATAGGTATTTATTAATACAAAATGGATCTTTAACAAATAGTTATAAAGCAGAAGAATTTGAAAAAATCAGTTCAAAAGACTTAAATGCATTGGGCTTACGCTCAATAAATCTTAATGATATTGTTGTAGATGACCACAAAGTTAAAGAAAAAGAAATTAGTAGTGACAATTCTTTTGATTTTGAGGTGAAAAATATTAGTAAAAAATATAAAAATAATTTCGTACTAAAAGATGTGTCACTTAAATTTGATAGCAATGAGACTATTGCTTTAGAAGGAATAAATGGAACAGGTAAAAGTACACTCGGTAAAATTTATTCTGGGATTCAAAATCAGACTGATGGAGAAATAAAGATAAATGGACTCAAAGCTAATAAAAAGATGAGGTTAAGCAAAGTGTGGTATATTCCTCAAGATTTAGACTCTCAATTATTTGGGGAAGATTTGATGGATGAATTATTAACTGGGTTAAAAAATAGAGAAGATTATATCACGAAAGCAGAGGAACTTTTAAAAAAAGTTGGATTATTTGATATAAGAGATAAGCATCCAGCAACTTTATCAGGTGGTCAAAAACAGAGATTGGTTCTATGCGTAGCTATGTTGAGAGAAACACCTTTTATTATATTGGATGAGCCGACATCAGGGCTTGATTTCAGGAGTATGGATAAGGTGGGGAGATTAATCAAAGAGGAACAAAAAAAAGGAACAAAATTTTTGATAATTTCTCATGATATTGAATTTATAGCAAAGACGTGTGATAGACTTGTAAAACTAGAGAATGGGATAATAACAGAAGATTTTTATATTGATAATATAGGACAGCTGTTAAGAGCTATGGAGGCTAAATAATTTAGGAGGTGCGTAATGGAAGTTTTAAAAAAGCATATAGGACAAATTTTATCATCAGTTATTATTGCAGTAATTGGTGTTTTTTGTAGTGTTGTACCATATTTTGCTTTAGCTAAGATTACTCAAAATATAGCAATTAGTAATACAGATTTAGAATTCTATATAAGACCAATTTTGCTTATTTTAGGTGGGTTAATAGGAAGTGTTATTTTTCATGAGATTTCAACTTTAATTTCTCATAATTTAGCATTTCGCATAATAGAGGATGAGAGGAAGAAACTTGTAAGAAAAATTAATAGATTATCAATGGGAGAGATTGAAAAACGATCTAGTGGAGAATGGACTCAGTTTATGGTAGAAACTTTGAATAAAATTGAGCAACCGATAGCTCATGTTATTCCTGAAGTAATAGCTAATCTTATCATTCCAATCGCTTTATTAGTTATTATTTTTATAATGGATTGGAGGATTGGAATTGCAAATCTTATTACATTACCACTAGGGGTGTTATTTTCAATTCTAATGATGGGTGGATATGAAGAAAAATCACGAAATTATCAAGAAGCCGCAAAAAACATGAATACAACAGCTGTTGAATATATTAGAGGTATTCAAGTTATAAAGGCATTCAATAAATCTGCATCATCATATGGAAAATTTGTAGATGCTGTAAATAGTAATAGAGACAGTATGCTAAATTGGTATTTAAGTGTTTGTTTCTATATGACAGCAGCAATGGAAGTTTTACCATCAACTTTATTATTTGTTTTACCAACTTCTTTATACTTGTATATGAATGGAAGTATTGAAGTAGGCAATCTAATAATGTGTGTTTTATTATCTTATGCCTGCTACAAACCTTTGATTAAAGCTATGAGTCATATGGATACTATGGCGAATGTAAGAGTTGTAATAGATGAAATAAAAAATGTTATGGAGTTACCAGAGTTAGAACGAGGTAATGGAGAGGAAAAAATAAGATCATACGATATTAATTTTGAAAATGTATGTTTTGCCTATAATGATAAGAAAAAAGTTTTTGATAACTTATCCTTTAGTGCAAAAGAAAATAAACTTACAGCTATTGTTGGTTATTCTGGCGGTGGAAAATCCACTATTGCTAAGCTAATTGCGGGATATTGGAACATTAATAAAGGAAAAATATCCGTAGGAAATGTAAATCTTAAAGATGTTTCTCTTGAAAAGAACATGGAACTTGTAACCTATGTATCACAAGAAAATTATCTATTTAGAAAAAGTATTATAGATAATATGAGAATGGCAAATCAAAATGCTAGTATTGAAGAGATAAAAGACGCTTGTAAAAAAGCTTCTTGTCATGACTTTATTATGAGTCTTCCTAATGGATATGAAACCATAATTGGAGAATCTGGGAGCAACTTGTCTGGAGGAGAGAGACAAAGACTTACAATA
This sequence comes from Peptoniphilus hominis (ex Hitch et al. 2025), assembly GCF_040096015.1. Lineage (NCBI taxonomy): Bacteria > Bacillati > Bacillota > Tissierellia > Tissierellales > Peptoniphilaceae > Peptoniphilus > Peptoniphilus hominis (ex Hitch et al. 2025). The sequence continues at coordinate 22,266 of NZ_JBBMFO010000030.1, forward strand.
GCAAGAGCTTTGCTTAAAGATAGCCCAATAGTTTTATTAGACGAAGCTACAGCATATTCTGATCCAGATAATGAAGCTGAAATTCAAAAATCTATAGATGCATTAGTTGAAAATAAAACGGTTATTATGATTGCTCATAGGCTTTCTACAATAATAGGAGCCGATAAGATCATAGTATTAAACAATGGGGAAATTGAAGCAGAAGGAACTCATAAAGAACTTCTTGGAAAAAGTGAAACATATGCAAAAATGTGGAAATCACACATAAGTTTATCAAACGATAGGGGTGAGTAAATGAAAGAATTAATTCACAAGTTATATTGGGTCGCTGGAAAAGAATCTTCCAAAATTAGCAAGATGTTTTTCTTTGAAGTATTAAAAAGTATATTTGAAGGAATATCCCTTGGAGCTACAATGTTGCTTTTACTTAAAATATTTCAAAATATATTTGAAGGAAGAAATATTACACAAGAAGACATCTATGTCGTATTTGCAATAGCTCTACTAAGTGTAGTAGGGAAAATATTATCTAGTTATATGGCTGATAGAAATAAATACATCGCAACTTACAATATGGGAGCAGAAAATAGGCTATATATAGGTGATCAGCTAAAAAAAGTGAATATGGGATATTTTAGCAGTAATCGCCTTGGAAACATTTCAGGCGGATTAACCACAGTTATAGGTGAACTTGAAACCGTAGGAGTTAATATAATAGAAACTTTATTTGTGGGAGTAATTCAAACTATAATAATGGCGATATTTATGATTCCGTTTGATATAGTAACAGGTTCTATAATTTTAGGAACTTTATTCTTAGGAATGTTATGCAATGTTATCTTTCAAAAGAAATCAGATGAGTTGACTAAAAAATTACAAGCGTTAAAAATAAATCTAAACGCATCTACTTTAGAGTATGTTAAAGGTATTAGCGTCATTAAGTCGTTTGGAAAAAGTGGTGAAATGACTAAAGAATTGGACAGAGAGATTTATAAAAATAGAAGAGGCTTTATAAATGTTGAAAAAACTGTAGCACCTGCTGCTTTGATATTTCTAATTATATTTAAATTAGGGATTTGTCTTATTATATTTTCAGCTATTTATAGATTTTGTATAGGAGAAATTGATCATTATAAATCTGTAATGCTTGTAGTGTCTAGTTTTATTGTTTTTTCTGGTTTTGAAATGGCTGGAAGTATGCAAAACGTTAGAGGAATAGCTATACAAAACTTGGATTCAATTGCTAAACTTAGGAATTTACCAACAATTTCAGAAGGCACAAGAACAAGCTTTGAAAAAGGAGATATAAATCTAAAGGACGTTGACTTCTCATATGACGAACAGAATTTATTTAACCGTTTAAATTTAGATATTCCAAAAGGTAAGACTACAGCAATTGTAGGTGGTTCTGGAAGTGGAAAAACAACACTTTGTAATTTGATAGCTAGATTTTGGGATGTAGATTCTGGAGAAATATTGATTGATGATAATAACATAAAAGATTTTAGGTATGACAATCTGTTATCTAATTTCACTTTTGTTTTTCAAGACGTCTATTTATTTGATGACACTATAAAAAACAACATTAAGTTCGGAAATCCAGAAGCTAGTGATGAGGAAGTTATTAATGTTGCTAAGCAAGCACAGTGTCATGAATTTATTATGAAGTTGTCAGATGGTTATGACACAGTTTTACAAGAGGGTGGTTCAAATTTATCTGGAGGAGAGCGTCAGAGAATATCTATAGCAAGAGCTATGCTAAAACCAAGCAGAATTGTTATTCTTGACGAAGCTACTTCAAGTGTAGATCCAGAAAATGAACAACAACTTATAACTGCTTTAAACAATTTGTTAAAAGATAAAACTGTAATTGTGATTGCACATAAACTTGAAACTATTAAAAATGCTGATCAAATTGTTGTTATGGATAAAGGAAATATTGAAAGTATTGGTAAACATAAAGAGCTTATGGAAAAATCACACATATACAAGAGTTTTATTGAGAAAAGAGAAAAAGCTACTGGTTGGAAAATTGAATAAAATTTAATAGAGGATGATTTTATGAAACAAGATATGAAAGAACAATTATTAACAAAAAGACCCATAGATTTACTTTTTCAATTATCTATCC
>NZ_JBBMFO010000031.1:0-23118 GCF_040096015.1 Peptoniphilus hominis (ex Hitch et al. 2025)
ATATTTTTTATCAGCAAGTTCTTTGATGTATGCTTTTAATGAATCAACTGTTGGATTTTCAAGTCCCTTTAAGAAGTCTTCTGGGAAGTCAAAAGTATTTATTCCAAAGTTTCTAATTGATTCAAAGTCCAAATAGTTTTGGTTGTTGTCATCAAGCTTGTTGTAGAAGTCTATAGTCTTGTCGATTACATCATTTCTCATTGCAATAATGTCGTCTTTTAGGTTTTCTCCTTCAAGAACTCTTCTTCTTTCAGCGTAGATTACTTCTCTTTGTTTATTCATAACATCGTCATATTTTAGGACATTCTTACGAATACTAAAGTTGTTGCCTTCTACTTTTCTTTGGGCTGATTCAATTAGTCTTGTCAAAATTTTTGCTTCAACTGGTTCGTCTTCTGGTGAATCAATTTTTTCCATTGTTTCTTTAAATCTGTCGCCAGCGAAAAGTCTAATTAAATCGTCATCTGCTGATATATAAAATCTTGAGAAACCTGGGTCTCCTTGACGGCCTGAACGACCACGCAATTGGTTGTCGATACGCCTTGACTCATGTCTTTCTGTACCGATTATTCTAAGTCCGCCTACTTTTTTAACTTCTTCAGCTTCCTTGTCAGTTTCTTCTTTGAATTTTTTTACAAGAGCTTGATAATCTTCCCTTGCCTTTATTATTTCAGGGTCCTCTGTTTTAAAGTATGAATCTGCATATTCAAGCATTTCATCTTCCATGCCTTGCTTTTTAAGTTCTTTCTTTGCAAGGTATTCTGGGTTACCACCAAGTACAATATCGGTACCACGACCAGCCATGTTAGTGGCAATAGTTACTTGACCGAAACGACCAGCTTGGGCAACTATTTCAGATTCTTGTTCGTGCTTTTTGGCGTTCAAGACATTGTGCTTAATTCCTGCACGCTTCAAATATTTTGAAAGTGTTTCTGACTTGTCAATGGAAATTGTACCAACTAGGACTGGTTGTCCCTTTTCATGTGCTTCTTCAATTTCTCTTGTTACAGCCTTGAATTTTGCATCTTCATTGATGTAGATGTGGTCATTGTCGTCTTCTCTTATTACAGGTTTGTTTGTAGGGATTTCAACAACGTCAATGTTATAGATGTCTCTAAATTCGCCCTCTTCTGTCATGGCAGTACCTGTCATACCAGAAAGCTTGTCGTACATTCTAAAGTAGTTTTGGAAAGTAATTGTTGCAAGAGTTTTTGATTCAGCTCTTACTTCTAGTCCTTCTTTAGCTTCAATAGCTTGGTGAAGACCTTCAGAATATCTTCTACCATACATCAAACGACCAGTAAATTCATCAACGATTATAATTTCGCCATCTTTAATAACATAGTCAATATCCTTGTGCATTGTACCAGCAGCCTTTAGGGCTTGATTAATGTGGTGAGATAATTCCATATTTGATGCGTCTGATAAGTTTTCTATGCCAAAATATTTTTCAGCCTTTTCAATACCTTTATCAGTTAGTGTTGCTGTCTTGTCCTTTTCATTTATTACATAGTCAACAGTTTCTTCTTCAAATTCTCTGTTAAATCTTTCAAGATCAATTTCATCTTGGCTCTTGATTCTGTGAGAAAGAGTATTTACAAAGTCTCTTGCCCTAACATATAGGTCAACAGATTCATCGCCTTGACCAGAAATAATAAGTGGAGTTCTCGCTTCATCAATTAAAATTGAGTCAACTTCGTCGACAATACAGAAGTGAAGTCCTCTTTGTACCATTTCTTCCTTGTAGATAACCATGTTATCTCTTAGGTAGTCAAAGCCAAATTCATTATTTGTTCCATAAGTGATGTCAGAATTGTAGGCAGCCTTTCTTTCATCTTGGTCCATGTCATGGATAATACATCCAACACTAAGTCCCAAGAATTCATAAACCTTGCCCATCCAGTCCCTATCACGGCTTGCCAAATAGTCATTGACTGTAACAATATGTGTGCCCTTGCCTTCAAGAGCATTTAAGTAAGCTGGAAGTGTAGCAACAAGTGTCTTACCTTCACCTGTTTTCATTTCAGCAATTCTACCTTGGTGAAGAATAATACCACCGATTACTTGAACTCTAAAGTGCTTCATGCCTAGCACTCTCCATGCAGCTTCTCTTACAACAGCAAAAGCTTCTGGAAGTATATCGTCTGTAGTTTCACCATTATTAAGTCTATTCTTAAATTCTTCAGTTTTTTCTTTTAGTTCAGCATCTGAAAGCTTTTCCATTTCGCCTTCAAGACTCATAACTTTATTTACAAGGGGCTCGATTTTTTTTAGTTCCCTTTCACTGTAGGTACCAAAAATCTTTTCCATTAAACCCATTTTACCACTCCTTTTACCTGACGTTACATTCTATCATTAAATGGCATAATTTACAATAAAAACAAATTAATCTTTACCTCTATAAATTATATTGTTAGAAATATTTAATGTCAATATAATTAGCCTAAATACTTAATTTAAATTGAATTTAAAGCTTACTTAGCTATACAAAATAAAAATTTTATTATAAAATGTATTTAATGACGAGGAGGTTAATATGATACTAGTAGTTGACTTTGGCGGCCAATACAATCAGTTAATAGCAAGACGAATAAGAGATCTTAATATTTACTGCGAAGTTGTACCCTATAACAAGGCATTAAAAGAATTAGAAAATAGAGATAATGTAGAAGGAATAATATTTACCGGTGGACCTAACTCAGTCTATGAAGAAAGTGCACCAAAAATCGAAAAAGAAATTTTCGACAAAAATATACCAATCCTTGGACTTTGCTACGGCATGCAAATCATGGCACACACTCTAGGTGGCGAGGTCGTAAACGCACCAAAGGAAAGAGAATTTGGAAAGACAGAAATAAAAACAGAAGCAGCAGAAATATTTAAAAACCTAAAAGAAAAAGAAACAGTTTGGATGAGTCATGTAGATAGAGTAGAAAAAGTGCCAGCAGGCTTTAAAGTAATAGCTCATAGCAAAAACTGCCCTGTAGCAGCCATGGCAAATGAAGAGAAAAAACTTTACGCCCTACAATTTCATCCAGAAGTAAACCATTCAGTTCACGGCAAAGAAATGCTCGAAAACTTTGCAGTAAATATTTGCGGTGCAAAAAAAGACTGGACTATGGAAAATTATGCCAAGAAGGCAATAAAAGAAATAAGAGAAAAAGTTGGCGACGGAAAAGTTCTCCTTGCCCTATCAGGTGGCGTTGACTCATCAGTAACAGCAGCCCTCCTATCAAAAGCAGTTGGCGAAAACTTAACTTGCATCTTTGTAGACCATGGACTAATGAGAAAAAATGAAGGCGATGAAGTAGAAGAAGCCTTTAAAGATTCAGGCATGCACTTCATAAGAGTTGATGCAGAAAAAAGATTTTTAGAAAAACTATCTGGCGTGACAGACCCAGAAAGAAAGAGAAAAATAATTGGCGAAGAATTTATAAGAGTCTTTGAAGAAGAAGGACAAAAAATAAAAGCAGTGGACTTCTTGGCACAAGGAACAATTTATCCTGACGTAATCGAATCAGGACTTGGCGACTCAGCAGTGATAAAATCCCACCACAATGTAGGCGGGCTACCTGATTTTGTAGACTTTAAAGAAATAATAGAACCCCTTCGCATGTTATTTAAAGACGAAGTGCGTGACCTTGGACGAGAACTTGGCCTTGCAGACTATCTAGTAGATAGACAACCCTTCCCTGGACCAGGACTTGCCATAAGAGTAATGGGAGAAATTACAAAGGAAAAACTAGACATACTTCGTGACGCAGACAAAATCTTTAGAGACGAATTAGAAAAAGCAAAACTAGAAGACATAAACCAATACTTTGCAGTCCTAACAAATAACAGAACAGTAGGCGTAATGGGCGACTTCAGAACTTATGACTATACCCTTGCCCTTCGTGCAGTGTCAACAACAGACTTCATGACAGCAGACTTCACACGGATCCCATGGGAAATCTTGGATAAAGTTTCCAATAGAATAGTAAACGAAGTAGATCACATAAATCGAATAGTATATGACATAACATCAAAACCGCCTGCTACTATTGAATGGGAATAATCGCAAAATTTTCTAAAATGGCTTGATTACAAGCTATATAGAGAATAAAAAATGGCTACTGGTACTCAAATGGTACTGGAAGCTAAAAAGAATAAACTAAATAGTAGTTCCAAGTGTTTTACATGAGGACAAAAAATTAGATCATAACTTAAGTGTTATGGTCTTTTTTATTTGATAGGTTATACACTTAAAAGCGACATTAAAATGTCGGTTTGAATTCTAGTATTGTCGCAAATATGATATAATAATTATATTAGAGGAGGACTGAAATGAGCCAATATATCGAATCAGAAACAATTGAATTAAAAGAAAAATACACAGATACGATTACAAAGGAAATAGTATCTTTCCTCAATGGTGCAGGAGGATCAATTATTATCGGAGTAAAAGATGATGGTGTCGTAGTTGGTGTTGACAAAGTTGATGAAATTCTTAGAAAAATATCTGATATTATAACAACTAAAATAGAACCGAACCCACAAGACGAAATCAGTTCAGAACTAAAATTTGATGAAGGAAAAACTCTAATAGTAATTCATATAAATAAAGGTCATCATCATATTTATTGTCAAAAAAAATATGGATTTTCTTCTACTGGTTGCACAATACGAATCGGAACAACCTGTAAAGAGATGACGCCTGAACAGATAAAAATTCGATATGAGAAAAAATTTATAGATAATGAATACATGCTTAAGAAAAAATCAAATTCATCAGATTTATCGTTTAGGGAACTTAAGATATATTATTCAGAAAAAAATTATCATTTGGAAAATAAATCTTTTGAAACGAATTTGAATCTAAGGAATGAATCCGGAGAATATAATTTATTGGCAGAACTATTATCAGATAAAAATAATATTCCATTTATTTTTGTGAAATTCCAAGGGCAGAATAAAGCTTCTATATCTGAAAGAAGCGATTATGGTTATGGATGCATATTAACGACTTATGGAAAAATAAAAAACAGATTGCAGGCTGAAAATATATGTATTTCTGATACGACAGTAAGACCAAGAAAAGACACCTATTTATTTGATTTTGACTGTGTAAATGAGGCAATTTTAAATGCTTTAGTTCATAACGATTGGACAATCACTGAACCACAGATTTCAATGTTTAATGATAGACTCGATATATTATCACATGGCGGACTTCCTAATGGAATGACAAAAGAACAATTTTTTGATGGAATAAGTAAGCCGAGAAACGCAACATTGATGAGGATATTTTTAAATATGGGACTAACTGAACATACCGGACATGGAATTCCAACCATTGTAGAAAAATATGGGAAAGACATTTTTGAAATTGAAAGCAACTATATTAGATGCACTATTCCTTTTGAGCAGGAAGTAATTGAACAAATGGACAACAAGAATGTCGGTTTGAATGTCGGTTTGAATGTCGGTTTGAACAAGACTGAAAAGAGAGTGATAGAACTTTTGATAGAAAATCCAAACTTAACATCAATTGAACTTTCAGAAAAAATAGGCGTAACAAAGAGAACTATCGAAAGAGCATTTAAATCTTTGCAAGAAAAGAATATGATTGAAAGAATTGGATCAAAGCGTGATGGAAATTGGATTGTAGTTAGGTGAGAATGTGAATTTAGATATATAAAGATAGTACTATATACTCGCGATGAAGAAACTATCAGATGAATGAATTTTAAATAATGGGAGCGCAGACTCTCTTAAGAAAATAATTCAAAATAAAGCCAAATACGAGTATCTGAATTAAGTGTTTGATAAATACCATAAAATACCCTTAGAACAGTATATTGGAATTATAGAATGATAAAAGAGACTATTTGAGAGCGTTAAAGTATAAATTTTTGTGAACCTTTAAAGGAGGATTTTAATTTTGGAAGAAAAGGATATATTAAAAAGATTAATACAAAATGATTCTTTATTCAATATGATTGGCGTTGTCGTCCAACAGTATGATATTCTCCCAAATAACAAAGATCATATTGGCGCATATATAGAATATCAAGATATACAAGAGCTTAGAGATGGATTTGTTGAAGAATTATCAGACACAATTGTTGATTGGATTTATAGTTCGGAAAAATATGAAGAAATTAAGAAAAAACTTGTTAACAGTGGCAGGTCTGAAGCAGCAGCTTCCCAAAATATAGGCAGAAAAGCCAAAAATAAATTCAGAGCCAATAAAAATAGTGATAATGTTTTGATTCAGGGTCAAATGGGAGAATTATTACTTTATCATTTTATTCAAAAGTGCATGAAAGCAGTTCCTTTACTAAGAAAAATGAATATAGCTACATCTTCTGATCATGAAAGATTTGGTGCTGATGCAATACATTTTAAAATAGAAAATGATAAGAATATAATTATATTGGGAGAAGCTAAAACATATACATCTAAATATAAATTTAATGAAGCTTTTTCTGATGCATTAGATAGCATATTGAAAACCTATAAAGAGCATAGATCCGAGCTTGGATTGTATGTGCATGAAGATTTTTTAGATGCCGAAATGAATGAAGTTGCTGAGAAATACTTAAATAATACTTTGAAACCTGTAGAAATTCAGCTTGTAAGTATAGTGACCTATAATGAATTATCCGAAATTAATAAAATCGATGAGAATACTATTAGAAATAATATAAAAAAAATAATTGAAGATAGATATAGAAATTTTGACAAAAATAAGATTGATATGAGAAAAAATCCAATATTATCGAGAATCACTTACATAGTGTTTCCAGTTTGGGATCTAAAAGAATTAGCTGAAAAATTTCAGAAATTAATATAGAGAAAGGAGGAACAAATTAGTGAAGCAACTAAAGCATGATATTCTTGAACAGTGGTTAAATATTGAGTTTACTTCAATTGCTCATAAAATGGGGCTGATAAATGCTAACAGAGTAGTTAGCTATAACGAAACATTAATATATAACTCTGTTAGATGCTTGGATTATGAATCTATTATGGCTCCTTCTCCCGATGTCAATTATATTATTACTGTTATTGGTTTAATGTGGGAACATATTAATTTTGAAGAATATGATTTGAGAAAAATCATTGTAAAATTTTTATCCAGAATAGGTTATCCAACATCAGCTATTATATGTGATGAGAATTTTGATATAGCTAATTGTAAATTTACCATATTAGACAGTTATATTGATGAGATAACAACAACAATAAATCAGTTAAATAATGAGGTCAATATAGGTAATCGGAAGTATTTATTAACAAATTTTCAAAAGAAAATTTGGGATAGTATGGATAATGATAAGATTTTGGGAATTTCTGCCCCTACTTCTGCAGGAAAATCATTTGTGATTTTATTAAAAATAGTAAATAGATTGCGAACTGAAAATATTGACATTGTATACATCGTTCCTACATTGAGTCTACTCAATCAAGTGATGGAAGACTTTAATCGCGAATTAAAGGCTAATGGTGTTCATAATTATTGGATTACTAATTCTTTTGATGGAAAGCAAGTAAAAGATAGAAAGAATATCTATGTAATGACACAAGAAAAAGCTATTGCAGCGTTTGATAATTTTGATGAGGCTTTTTCTAAAAAACTGATACTTGTGGCAGATGAAATTCAAAATATAGAGAGGATTGAAGAAGATTCAGATCAACGAGCGAAAATATTATTTGATACATTAGTAGAATTTAGATACAAAGATAATGTTGACAAAATTATTATTTCTGGTCCTAGGATAGAAGAAATTGATAAGGTAGGAGAGAGTATTTTTGGTATTGAGACTATTGATCATACTACGAACATTAGTCCGGTTTTAAATTTGACTTACAGTATAAAGAAAAAGGATAGAAGATATTTTTTAAAACAGTACTGTATTCTTACTAAAAATCCATTAGTAATAGAGATTGAAAATACTAATCTTATAAAGTGCTATGGCAAGAAGAGATATACTAATGATTATTTGGAATATTTGAGTTGTATTGTAAATAAAATTGGCGGGAATTCACAAAATATTATTTTTGCACCAACATCATCCACTGCAAGAAAAATAGCGGTAGCGTTAGAGTTTCCCGTAACGCAATATAATTCAGATTTAGTAGAGTATTATCAGAATTCTGTAAGTGAGAATTATTCTTTATGCGAAACTCTTATGAAGGATGTTGCATATCATCATGGGAAATTACCTTTGCATGTGAGAAGAACTTTGGAGGTGGCTATAGCGAATAAAAATGTGTCTAATGTTGTATGCACTACTACGTTACTCCAAGGAGTAAATTTGCCTGCACAAAATATATTTATTAGGAATCCGCATTTATATATTAAGAAAACTTCGGAAGCAGTAGAATTGACGAATTATGAAATGGCTAATCTTCGTGGTAGGGCGGGTAGATTATTAAAAGATTATGTGGGAAGAACTTTTGTAATGGACGAGGATGCATTCGCAGAAACAGAAGGTTATGAACAAATAAAATTATTTGAGGATGAGAGTAAAGAACTATCTACTGGTTATGAACAAAAATTTCAAGAGTTTAAATTGGAAATTGAAGATGCTCTTAAGAATGGCAAGGTTGTGGATGAAACTATGAAAAAGTATGGATATATAATATCGTACATAAGACAGTCAATTTTAAGATATGGCAAAGATTCAAAATATAGAATGGATAATGTAGGAATAAAACTCACACAAAAACAGGTTGCTGCAATAATCTTGAAACTTGAAAACTTAAGTATACCAAAAGAAGTTTGTTATAAAAATAGGTATTGGGATCCATTTGTTTTAGAAAAAATTTATACGGACTTTGACCTGATTGTTCCTAAAACTCCATCTGAAAAAGGTGCGAAAAATAAACTAGACAAGATACTCAAATGGCTGAGAGATAAAGAAGAAACAGCATTTATGTATAAAAAATATATCCCCTCTTTATATCAGAATGGACAATCAAGAAGTATAATGGTTTCACTTGGGTTACAATGGGCTAACGGTATAAAGTTATATGATATATTTAATAATGATAGATATAAAGGGGATAGTGGTGCGGAAAGAATTGATGAAACAATTGAGTTGTTGCAACAAACAATATCTTTTAATCTTCCTTTGTTATTAAAGCCTATATATGATATAAAAAATCCGGATAGTTGTTTTTTAGTTTGTATGCAATTAGGCGCAATAAATAATATTACAAGATCGATGATTGAAATGGGGATTCCACGCGAGACATCACTTTATTTATTTGAAAAAATTTTTCTGGATTTTAAAGAAAATGAAAAAAGTGAATTGTCAGAAGAAAACATAAGAGAAATAATTAAACAACATTATGATAATCTACCGTATTGGATACAGGTTCAATTGAATTTTATAAAATGATAAAATACTTTCTTGCTTGCAATATACTTGCAAAAATCATATAAACAAAAATAAACTAGATAATAATACTAGATCCTATAAAAAACCTTTATTTTATTCCATTTATACAAAACGATATCAATTGACATATTGAATGGGAATAAAGAATTATAACTTATAAATAGTTTAAATAAGCCAATCTAAAATCTAAGTGTAACAATAAATAATGGTTCAAGAAACTAATCTTGAACCATTAAAAACTTTATTTTAAATTTAAGAAAACTCTTTTAATCAAAATTTTCTTTATTAGAAAAAGATTTTTCATATTCAATAAAATCATTTGGATTTTCTTCTGCTACAAAGTAAATCTTAGGTGTTTTGTATTCCCCACTTATATTATCTAAATAGTTTTCTTGAAGTTCTTTACACAAAAAGAAATCTGCCTTTGTGCCTTCTGGTAACCCGTGATATCTAATTTTTTTAAATATGCATAGATGACCCGCTCTTACCATAAAAATCAATATTCCCCTCAAAAAACAAAGCCTTACATCCATATTCTTTTGCTTTTTCGATTTAATAATCCAAAAGAATTTTACCATATCCTAATCTTTTATACTCATTTGCAATGCAGATTGGGCCCATTGTCATAATAGGAAGTTTTGAGCCATTGTCTAAGTCAATGTGAGATTTTACAAAAACATTTTGTCCTATAATTTTTCCATTTTTTTCCATGACAAAATCTAGTTCAGAAATAAAATTTGGATCTTCTCTTAATTTTTTCAAGACGAAATGTTCTGTGCATCCAGGTCTATATACATTCCAAAAACTTCTTCTAACAAGTTCTTCAACTTCTCTATAATCTTCTTCTTTTTCTAACCTTATTTAAATATCTTTTTTATTCACTATTTTACTCCTTAAATATTTTTTAATTTCATTAATTTAGGAAGCGCTTTATTATCTGTAACCTCCTAACTATCCCACAATATCCAATAAATTATACTTAATCAAACAACATTCTCCTTTTTAATTTTTAATAGGTTATTAACCTAATTTAATCTAAATAAAAAATAATCAAAAATTATTTTTTTTATCTACTTTAAATTGTTTACTTCTTTTTGTAAATTTTCTAAAAATTTTCCAGCGTGAGATCCATCCATTTGAGCGAGATGAAATTGAAAAGAAATCGGTAAATAATATTTAAACCTTTTCTTCTTGTATTTGCCCCAAATTATAAATGGATTATTATAAATGCCACTATTCATTCCAACGGCACCATCAAGTTCGGTTTCTAAAATTGCTGATGTACCAATTATCATACTATCTTTTGATAAATCTATATCCTCACAATTATCTCTAACTTTCGAAGTAAAGTTTTCATAAGTTTTACTAAATTTTGCTAAATTATCTAGATATAAAATATCACAAGAATTAATTTCACCATTTTTGTTTTTAATTATAGTATTGACTGCAATAGTATCAAACTCAATAAGCTTATCTCCCACTGGTAAAAAATAAAACTCCGTAATATCAAAAGCTGCTTTTCCAATGCAATAGTTTAAAAGCATATTTAATTTCATATTTTTCTTATTGCTAATTTTAACCAAATTACTTATATCAATATTCTTAAAAAAAGTAACCATTGGATTCGGTGCTTTTATCCAAAGTTTAAAAGCCTTTTCTCTTTTACTTCCTTTAATTTGTACTTCTCTTGGCAAATATATCCCCTTTGTTTATAAATAATAATTTCTCTGTTCAAAAATTCTAATCTCATTTTATCATACTCTTCTTTCTTCATTTTTTAATTTTTGTTGCTATTACTTTTATTGACCCCCTTCTTTCATTGACAATCTGACTAAATAATTGTATAATCGTAAAAATTACTTTTTAATTTTTTCTGTTTTTTTGTACTAAACATGAATTTTTTAAACATAGTTTTTTGCTTACTTATTTTATTTGAAAAAAGGAGAAAAAGATGAAAGTTGCAAAATTTGGTGGCAGTTCTCTTGCAGATGCTCGCCAACTGAAAAAGGTTAAGGATATTATCATGGAGGACCCTGACAGATCCTATGTCGTTGTGTCTGCGCCTGGCAAAGGCATAAGCAACAATCACAAGGTTACTGACCTTCTAGCAATGTGTCACGAGCTAAGTGACCATGATTTGAATTTTAATGAAGTTTACAAGATCATCGAGAATGTTTTTATTAATATTGTTGATGATCTTGTTTTGGATATTGACATCAAAAAAATTCTAGCTGATGTGAAAAATAAAATTACTAAGGGCGCAAGCTACGACTTTGTCATCAGTCGTGGCGAATTTATCAGCGCACAAGTCCTTGCTAATTATATTGGCTATGATTTTGTGGATGCAAGGGACTTAATTGTTTTTAATGAAGGGACTTTAGATTTAGACAAGTCCTGTGAAAATATTAGAAATATTTTGACTAAGCACGACAGGGCCGTTGTGCCAGGTTTTTATGGTTTAGATGAGTTTGGCAAGGTCCACACTTTTTCTCGTGGTGGTTCTGATGTCACTGGCTCTGTCATTGCATCGGCTCTAGATGCAGAAATGTATGAAAATTTCACTGATGTCAGCGGCTTTTTAGTTGCCGACCCAAAAATTGTAAGGGACTCATGCCCCATTGGCACTATTACTTATAAGGAGCTTCGCGAGCTTTCCTACATGGGTGCAAAGGTCCTTCACGAGGAGGCAATCTTTCCTCTTCGCGACAAAAATATTCCTATAAATATTAAAAATACTAATGCTCCTCACGAGGAAGGCACTCTTATTTTGTCTAAGTGTGCTTATAAAAATAAAAATATTGTGACGGGCATATCTGGCAAAAAAGATTTCACTGTTATTAATCTTGAAAAGGTAAATATGAACAGTGAAAAAGACTTTTTCAGGAAACTAACTACCGTCTTTGAATCTAACGACCTTTCCATTGAGCACATGCCATCAAGTATTGATTCTGTATCTGTAATTGTTTCTGATTCGCAAATTGCTCCAAAGTTAAATAAGGTCATGGAAGAGTTAAAAATCTATTTGAATGTGGACAGTATCAGTTGGGAGCGTGACATCTCCCTTATTGCAGTTGTTGGCCGCGGCATGATAAATGAAAAGGGCGTGTCTTCAAGGACCTTTACTGCTCTTGCCCGAGCTGGCGTAAATATTAAGATGATAAGCCAAGGTTCCAGCGAAATTAATATTATTATTGGCGTTGAAACTAAGGATTTTGAGAAAGCTATTGAAGCTATTTACAGAGAGTTTTACAAGGAGGAAAAAGATGAAGAAAATTAATGTTGCAGTTGTTGGTGCAACTGGTCTTGTTGGAAGTATGATGTTAAAGGTTTTGAGCGAGGAAAATTTCCCCATTGACAATTTGTACTTGTTTAGCTCAAAAAAATCTGCAGGAAAAATTATTAATTACTGCGGAAAGGACTACACTGTTGAGGAGTTAAAGGAAGACTCCTTTGATGGAAGAGACATTAAGGTTGCCCTCTTCTCTGCTGGCGGTTCTGTCAGCGAAAAGTTCGCTCCCATTGCCGCAAAGGCTGGCGTAACTGTTGTGGACAACTCCTCTGCCTTTAGGATGGACCCAGAAGTTCCCCTAGTTGTTCCAGAAATTAACCCTGAGGACATTAAAATGAACAAGGGAATTATTGCTAATCCAAATTGCTCAACTATCCAGTCAGTCCTTCCTCTTAAGCCAATTCACGACAAGTACAAGATTAAGAGAGTTATTTACTCAACTTATCAATCTGTATCTGGCTCTGGCATCAAGGGAATTTCTGACCTTGAAAAGGGAACAAATCTTGCCTATAAGTATCCAATAGTAAATAACTGTATTCCACAAATCGATGTTTTCTTGGACAATGGCTACACAAAGGAAGAGATGAAGATGATTAACGAAACTAAAAAAATTCTTCACGACGACTCCCTACTTGTGACAGCTACAACTGTGCGTGTTCCTGTAAAAAATTCTCACAGCATTTCTATAAATGTTGAAGTGGAAAAGCCCTTTGAAATTGAAGATGTGAAAAAAATCATATCTGATTATCCTGGCATGATTTTAAAGGACGATCCAGCCAATGAAATTTACCCAATGCCACTCATGTCAGCTGACAAAAACGAAGTTTATGTTGGAAGAATTAGAAGAGACTTTACTGTTGAAAATGGCATCAACCTTTGGTCCTGTGCCGACAACATAAGAAAGGGCGCTGCAACTAATGCTGTGCAAATAGCAAAGAAACTCTTGGAGGTTTGATTTGAAAATTGCAATAATGGGCTTTGGCACTGTGGGAACAGGCCTCGAAGAAATTTTGTACAAAAAGAAAAAAGATTTACTGAAAAATAATTTTGATATAAAAATAGAAAGAATTTTAATAAAAAATAAATATAAAGAGAGAAATCCTCATGACAAGACTTTAATTTTCACAGATAATTTTGATGAAATTTTAAATTCTCCAGTGGACACAGTTATTGATGTTACATCAAACTTAGAGGAAACTTATGAGAGAATTGTAAAGCTCATGAAATCTGGCAAAAATATTGTCACTGCCAACAAGGCTGTTGTATCAAAATATTTTGAAGACTTAAATGACCTTGCCAGAGAAAATAAAGTTTACTTTGCCTATGAGGCATCCGTTGCAGGTGCCATTCCCATAATTCATCCCCTCATGGAGGAAGTTTTCTTTAACGACATCTATGAAATTTCTGGAATTTTAAATGGAACTTCAAATTATATCCTCTCAAAAATGGAAAGAGAAGGTCTTGATTATGATGAGGTTTTAAAAGAGGCGCAAGAGCTTGGCTATGCAGAGGCTGACCCTTCTGCCGATGTAGGTGGGCTTGATGCCATGAGAAAAATTAGGATTCTCTCCTCCCTAGCTTACAGGGCAAAAATTAGTGAAGATGAAATTTTTACCTTTGGAATAAATACTGTAAAGAAATCTGATTTTGACTTTGCCAAAGATTTGGGCTGCTCCATAAGACTTCTTGGCAAGTCCTCTTTAAGTGATGGCAAGATAAATATTTCTGTCATGCCAAGATTTTTAAGAGATGATTTTTTTGCAAATACCTTTGATGGAACCAATGCCATAAAAGTTCACGGCGAAAATTTTAAATCCTATGAACTAAAGGGACCTGGCGCAGGAAAACTTGAGACAGCGGATGCAATTATGCGTGACCTTCTTAGAATCCTTGCCAAAAGAGAAATAAAAACTTTTTACCATGCAGAAAATTCCTACCCAGTGGAAAATAATTTAGAGAAAAAATATTACTTGAGATGCCAAAAAGTTTCTGACGACCTTAAAAATTTAATCTTATCAGAAAAAATTGTGGGAGAAGACCACCATTTAATTACAAAAAATCTTAATCTTGAAAAATTAATTCATGCTCTAGGTGACTTAGAAAGCATCTTCATTGCAGAAATAGAGGAGGAAATATGAAGTTTTTATCAACTAGAAATTCCAACTTAAAAATATCAGCCAAGGAAGCAATTGTAAGGGGGATTTCTGATGACGGCGGACTTTTTGTGCCAGAATCCTTTCCAAAATTTGACATAAGTAAAAATTTAAATCTAAAATACACTGACCTTGCCCACAAAATTTTGTCCCTATACTTGACGGACTTTGACAGCGACGAACTTTTAAAGCTAATAGAAAAATCCTATGGGTCTTTTGAAGATGAAATTGCAAGGGTAACTTGTAAAAAAGATTTTTACCTAGAGCTTTATCATGGAAGGACTGCTGCCTTTAAGGACTTTGCTTTATGCCTTCTTCCCAACCTCTTGTCCTATGCCAAAAAATCTCTTGGCATAGAGGAAAAGACTTTAATCCTCACTGCGACTTCTGGCGACACTGGAAAGGCTGCCCTTGAAGGATTTTACAACACAGAAAATATAGACATCTTAGTTTTATATCCAACAGAGGGAGTTTCTGCCATTCAAAAAAGACAAATGGACTCCACAGACTCACTGAACTCAAAGGTTATTTCCATTGACGGAAATTTTGATGACGCCCAGTCTGCTGTGAAGAAAATTTTTAAGGATGGAGACATAAAAGAAAAATTAAAGGAAAAAAATATTTACCTTTCCTCTGCCAATTCAATAAATATTGGAAGGCTTTTGCCACAAATTGTCTATTACTTTTATGCCTATGCTGATTTAGTAAGGGCAGAAAAAATTTCTTGTGGCCATAAAATTTCTTTCTGCGTGCCAACGGGAAACTTTGGCGACATCTTGGCTGGCTACTACGCAAGTAAAATGGGTCTTCCAATAGAAAAGCTAATCATAGCATCAAATTCAAATAATGTTTTAACAGACTTCTTTAAGACTGGAAGATACGATGCCAATAGGGCCCTTAAAAAAACAATATCGCCTTCCATGGACATTTTGATTTCAAGCAATTTGGAAAGACTAATCTATCACAAGTCATCTGATAAAATTGTGAGAGAAAAAATGAAAGAGCTTGCTGAAAATCATGTTTTTGAATTTAAAAATGACTTCAGTGAATTTTTGTGGGGCTATGCCAGTGAAGATGAAACAAAAGCTACTATTAAAAAGACTTTTAGGGAAGAAAATTATTTAATCGACCCCCACACAGCTGTGGCAAAGCACATAGTAGATGAGCTTTCCCTAAAAAATACAGTGATTCTTTCCACTGCCAGTCCCTATAAGTTTTCTTCATCAGTTTTATCTGCCCTTGGCGAAAAAGTATCACTTGATGAGTTTGAAAATATTGACGCCCTTTATGAAATCTCTGGCATAAAAATTCCTTCTGAAATAAAAAAATTAAGGGACAAAAAAATTATTCACAATACAAAAATAAATAAAAACCAAATAGATGAAGAGGTTTTAAAATTTGCAAATCGCGGCAAGAGAATTGCTGTGCCTGCAACTTCTGCCAACCTTGGACCTGGCTTTGACACTCTTGGACTTGCCTTAAACTTATATAACACTTGTGAATTTAAAATAAGTGAAGATAGGAAGGCTTTTGAGGAAAACCTAAAAAATAATTTGATTTATGAAGCCTACGCCAAGAGCTTTGAGGTCTGTGGCGAAAAAATTGTCCCCCTAGAATTTAAACTAACATCAGACATACCCATGTCTCGTGGACTTGGCTCTTCTGCCTCCTGCGTAGTCATGGGGATAATGGCAGCCTTTGATGTCATGAAAAAAGATTTTGACAAAAAAGAAATTTTAAAAATTGCAACAGAAATGGAGGGGCATCCTGACAATGTTTCACCAGCAATTTTTGGCGGAGCAACAGCAGCAATTTGTGATAAGGGTCAAGTTTTTGTTGAAAAATTTAAGCTTTCTCAAAAGATAAAATTTTTGGCACTAATACCTGACTTTAAGCTCAGCACAAAAGTGGCGCGAGAAGCACTGCCTAAGACTTACACTAGAGATGATGCAGTCTTTAATCTATCTCGCCTATCACTTTTGATTTTGTCACTGATTTCTGGCGACGAAGAAAATATAAAAGTTGCCCTAGAAGATAAAATTCACCAGCCTTACAGGTTTAAACTCATACCAGAAATAGATGAAATAGAAAAAATTATAGGCGAAAGCCCTGCCCTTGGTCACTACCTAAGTGGTGCTGGCTCCACTATCATGATTTTATTGGACTCCGAAGACAAAAATTCTCAGGACTTCATAAAAAAGCAAGTAAATAAATTAAAGGGCGATTACAAGGTCTTGCCTCTTGAAATCGACAAGACTGGTGCCTTTATTATTTAAAAAATTTGAAGAGTAAAAAATATTTTACAAAAGGTCGCATTGTCGACCTTTTTTTCTTTATTTGTGACATAAATCGTGCTATTATAAAATTAAGAAAATAAAAAGGAGCAATCATGAAAAATTTTAAAGTAAAAGACTTAGTTATCACATCACTTTTTATCGCCCTCGTCTATGTATTTACATGGATTGTAAAAATTCAGCTGCCCTTTGCACCTAATGGAGGACTCATCCACCTTGGCAATGTTCCCTTCTTTTTAGCTGCAATATTCTTTGACAAAAGAGTTGGAATGACAGCAGGCGCTCTCGGCATGGGACTCTTTGACCTCACAAGTGGCTGGGCAATGTGGTCTCCTATGACAGTTATATCTGCACTCATCATGGGTTACATACTTAACAAATTTAATTACAAGCACTTGAAATTTGAAAATTTACTTCTTTCCTTTGTGCTAGTTGCCCTAGTAAAGGTTGTGGTTTATTACATTGGAGAAGTTTTTATACTCTCATCCTTTGTAACTCCACTGGCATCAATACCAGGCAACATAATTCAAATTGCAGTTTCATCTGTAATTGTACTTGTAGTATTAAAGCCAATGGAAAAAGTTTTTAAAAATATTTAAGCATGAAAAAAGATAGGTCCTCGCCTATCTTTTTATTTTGCAAATTTTTACTTAAAAATTATCATGAATAACAATTTCTCTATTTTTATTTATGTCCTCTGCCTTTTTTAGCATTCTCTCTAAGTCACTTTCGTCAAAATCATAGACCTTGTCGCAGAAGTAGCAGGAGACTTCAGCCTTTTTGTCTTCTCTTAAAATTTCTTCAATTTCCCTGGGACCAACAGATACAATTGCATCTTCAACCTTTTCGCGAGAGCAGTTGCACTTGTAAGTGATCTCTCTCTTTTCAAGAATTTTAAAATCAATGTCCTTCATGAGGATTTCAATTAATTTTTCCGCGTCGTGATACTCATCTAAAATTGAAGTGACACTTGGAAGGCCCTTTAAATTTTCTTCAAGCTTAGAAATTTGCTCTTCAGTGGCATCGGGCATGAGCTGAATAATAAAACCACCAGCAGCCTTTATTGAATAGTCCACATCAACGAGAACTCCTAAACCAACAGCTGATGGCACTTGGTCAGACTGTAGAAAATATACTGCAAGATCCTCTGCAATCTCTCCAGTAGTTAGATTAACTGTTCCTGTGTAGGGCTTTTTCATGCCCGTATCCATGACAAGAGTTAAGTTACCTTCGCCAACAATTCCAGCCACATCAATTTTGCCGTCGGCTTCCCTTATAGGAAGGTCAGCCCCAGGATTTGTAACATAACCCTTTACATAGCCGTCATTTTTGCAAGTTGCAACAATTTTTCCAGCAGGTCCATTGCCGTTAATGGAAAGAGTTATGGAGTCCTTTTCATTTTTTTGCCATGAGCCAATAATTGCTGCAGCTGTTAAAACTCTACCTAGGGCAGCACTTGTAGTCTTTGATAATTTATGAATCTTCGCCGCCTCTTCCACTACATCAGTGGTAATGGCAGCAGAAATTTTTATAGTTTCACTTTCATCTATTGCTCTTAAAATATATCCCAAATTTTCCTCCTAAAAAAAGATAGCCTCTGCTATCTATTTTTCTTATAATGTTCTGAACAGGAAATTATAATTAACAAATCTCCTTCAATTTTGTAAATAAGTCTATCTTCTTTATTAATTCTCCTGGACCAATATCCGCTTAATTGGTAGCGCAAAGGCTCAGGCTTTCCAATGCCCTCGTAGGGGTTTCTCATAATATCTTTTATTAATTCATTTATTCTCTTTAAAGTTTTTTTGTCAGTATTTTGCCAGGACAAATATTCCAAAAAAGCCTTGTCGTGAAATAATATTTTCATTCTATGTCAATGAGTTCTCTTTCTTTATAAATTCCTTTTTCAACGTCCTCTGCTCTTTGTATTAATTCTTTATAATACTTTGGATCTTTCATGATATGAGCATTTTCTATTAAATTATTGTATTCATCTAAACTTATTACAACAACATTTTTGTCATCTTTTCTTGTAACCAAAACTGTTTCCATATCATTAACGGCTGCGTCGCAATAATCTTTCAAATTCTTTCTAAGTTCACTATAATTAACAGCTAACATAAGCTCACCTCTTTAAAGATATTGTACAACATCTTGTACTCTATTGCAATCTACTTATAAAATTTTCTAGCGACAAGAGTGTATCTTGAAGTTTCTTCTCCCGCCTCTTTAAACTCATAGTCGTCGTAAACTTCTAGGTCCTTAAATCCAATTTTTTCCAACAAATTTTTCACCAAGCTTAAGTCGTATGCCCTCTCTAAATGTTCTTCGTAAAATCTCTTGTAGTCATTGTCCTTTATATTTCTAAAAAAATTAACTCCGTAGGTGTTTAATTTTTCTTCTTCATCGTAGATATTTTCCCAAATATATAAGACATCATCCACTTCGTCCACTGTCACTGGGGGAATATTTTTGAACTTGTATTCTGAATTGAGGTCAAAAATAAAAATTCCATCTTCCTTTAAGTGAGCGTAAGTAGATTTTAATGCAGCCTCAAAGTCCCTCTCATCTGTCAGGTAATTTAGGCTGTCGCCAACGGAAATTATTGCATCATAAGTTGATGGTGCAGAAAATCCCGCCATATTTTGCTTGAATAATTTTAAATTTTTACTTCTTATTTTATTTTCGCAGACGCTTAACATGTCGTCGGATAAGTCAAAGGCATGAAGCTTGTAGTCCTTTGCCAACTTTTCTGTCAGTCCACCTGTGCCACAAGCCATTTCTAAAATTAATTTAGGCTCTAGAGACTTTTTCCCTAGAACCTCCCTTATAAATTTATAAATTTTCTCGTAGTCAAGATCGTACATGAGCTTGTCGTAAAAATATGCGAAATCTCCATACATCATTTTCTATTTTCAAGCTCCTTTAAAATTTCTTTTAAGACCCTTGAAGAATTTTCGTGAATAACTACATCTGCTCGCCTATCCATTGGCGTAGGGTCATTATTTATTATGATTAAGTGGTCCACATAGTTTGGCAAAAAGTTTACTGGAGAAACTGTAAGTGATGAGCCAACAACTATTAGGGTGTCTGTGTCATTAAGCTCTCTTGCTCCCCTGTCGAAGTCGTCGGGCATCATGTCGCCAAACATTACAACATTTGGACGGATTGTGCCGCCGCAATGGTCGCACTTAGGTGGGATTTCTCCTCTTTCAACTTTTTCACGCATAAGGGCGAAGGGATATTCCCTGCCACATTTCATGCAGTGAGTGCCACGAGTTTCCCCATGGACTTCGTAAATATTTTTTGAGCCAGCCTTGGCGTGAAGGTTGTCGATGTTTTGCGTAATTATGCCTGCAAGAAAGCCTTCCTCTTCCATTTTTGCCAATGCCTTGTGTCCATCATTGGGCTTTTGGTCGTTTAAGTCCTCAAGAATTTTGTAACCTTCCTTATAAAAAATTTCTGGATGGTTTATTAGTCTATCCTTGGAAAGGGCAAGCATGGGGTCCATCTTGGAATAATAGCCAGAGGAAGATCTAAAGTCAGGTATGCCTGAATCTGTAGAAATTCCTGCGCCAGTTAGGGCAAAAACTTTTTTTGACCTTAAAATTAAATCAGCTGCTTCTCTTATCTTATCCATATCCTACCTCCTAAAAAACAATGTAGTGATAGATGAAATACAAAATCACAAGGGCAATTATTGGCACGAAGTTAAATAAATCAATGCCTTCCACATCTCTATACCTAATTTTTATTTCCACATCCTCTTGATTTTCCTTTTTCAAATTTTTAAGTATTAGTCTAATTAAAATCACAGAAAAAATTGAAACTACAATAAGTAAAATTATAATTGAAAGCTCAAGAGAGCCAATTTCGCGAGAAAGTTTTGTCTTGCGCAAAAATTCAAAGAGCCTTTCATTGACATATCTTGCCGTCAAAACTGCAATGACATTGTTGACAAAGTGCGCCACTATGGCTGGGATTATTGAACCAGTAACTTCTATTAAACTTGAAAACAAAAGTCCCAACAAGAAGGGGGCGATAAAATTTTGTATGTCAAAGTGAAATAGAGCGAAGACAAGACCAGATACCACTATGGCAAACTTCTCCCCATAGACATTATAGGCATTAGTAAGAGTTCCCCTGAAGAAAACTTCTTCGCAAATAGCAGGCACTAGGCACATAAATATTAAATAATTAAAAATTGGAACATTTTGCAGCATTAACTCCATGGGGAAATTTTTGTATTCAATAAAATTTGAAAGAAGGGACAAAAATATTCCATTTAAGAGTAAAATCACTGGGTAGGACAAAATCACAAGTATAATTGTCTTTAAAATGCTCTCACCAGAAATCTTTTTAATTTTTAAAACCTCTTTAATATTTCCCGTTGAAGAAATAAGAATTGCTGGGATTAAAATTATAAAAATTTCCGTAATAAAAGTTCCCCAAAAGCTGTATTTCTCTTGAATATTAAAACCAAAGGTCAAAAAAATAATTGCAAGCACAAGAGTCAAGGAATTGACGCTCATGACATTTAAATTTTTCTTTTTATATCTTTTCATTTTTTTCCTTATAAGTGTAGATGTAAGGCACATTCCTGTAGTGGTCGCCATAATTTAAACCGTAACCAACAATAAAAATATCATCAATTTCAAAGCCAACATAGTCAGAAGATACATTTGCCTCTCTCCTTGAAGGCTTGTCAAGTAAGACGCAAGTCTTTAAGGACTTTGGCTTGTAGCTTAAAAGTTTTTCCTTCACTGCATAAAGAGTGTTTCCCGTGTCTAAAATGTCATCTACAACAAGGACATCTCTGCCCTCTATATTTGTGCGTAGGTCTGTCAAAAATCTCACCTCTCCACTGGAAGACTCACTGTGCCCATAGGATGAAGTTGTGAGAAAATCTATTTCAACTAATTTATCAATCTCTCTAACTAAATCTGCGGCAAAAATAAAGCTGCCTCTCAAAAGAGAAATGACTACGAAATTATCGTCAAAGTCTTCTGTAATTCTTTTGCCCAGACTTTCTACCTTTTCCTTTATCTCTTGACGAGAAAATAAAATTTGTCTTTCCATAATTCCTCCACCTACATTATATCAAAAAATGGCAAAAATTCATCTTTAATTGCTATTGTTAGCCCTGCTTTGGTATAATTTAAGAGAAGGTGATAATATGGAAAAAAGTTCCTTTGAACTTGCATTAAATAAATTATTGATCCTCTACATCATAGATAAGTTTAACCACAAACTAAAGGAAAATGACCTCTCCTATTTTGTCTTAGACATAGAGCTCTTTAACTACTTTTACTTCAAACAGTACTTAAATGACTTGGAGTCAACGGGGCTAATCCTCTTTGACGGCGACAAAAAATATTATCTATCAGAGGATGGAGAAAAGACCCTAGATATTTTTTATGAGCAAATACCTGAAGAAAATATAAAATTTTTAGATGAGAAAATAGATTTATATCGCCACGAACTGCTCCTTAAAAATTCAATTTCAGGAGAAGTTTTTGAAGAAGATGGTATAAACTTCGCCCACCTAAAAATAAAAGACGACGAAATAGCTGTCTTGGACTTAAAAATCGAAACAGCAGATGAAATAATGGCAAAAAAAATTTCTGCAAACTTTAAAAAGAATGCAGAAAATATTTATTCGGAAATATTAAAAATTTTGACAGAAGAATAAAGTTATATATGCAAAAGCTACCTCTTTACCATTCCATGTGAAGAGGTAGCTTTTTATGAAAAAAGGAACTAAGCACTTGGCTCAGTTCCTTCTTTTATTGCTAATTTTAGCAAATATTCACTTGTCTAAGACTTATAAAATTAGATTTATAAACTCTTATGGAAAGTCCTTGTACTTTTGAAGTTATCATTTTGCAACTTCTCTTGTAATTAGAACTTCCTTTGTATTTCCATTCCAGAAAATATCCTTGCCATCTTTTAAGCCCAATGCTCTTGCTATATTTGCTATTGGTAGCATT
>NZ_JBBMFO010000032.1:0-22885 GCF_040096015.1 Peptoniphilus hominis (ex Hitch et al. 2025)
TTTTTCATTCCTCCATTTCAATATTGTTGTGTTCCAAACAAAGAAAGGCTAAGCACCTTTCTTTGATACTTAACCTTTCATCATTTTTTAGATTTTATCTTCTAAAATCTTTCTTAGTTTTTCTAAAATTTGATCCCTCCTTTGTCCGATTGCCTGATGTGTAACTTTCTCTTTTCTGCTGATTGACCTAAGACTTTCTTCTCTGTAGAAGATGGCTTCCATTAACTCTCTTTCTTCTTTTGTCAGTGTAGCTAATGCCTTATGCAGTTCTTCAATTTGCATTTTGACTTCTACAATTTTTTCTAAGTCTATTTTTTCATCTATGATGTTATCTACAAAGTGTCCATCATGATCTAATGATGAAAATGGAATAACTCCATACTTGCAATCCTTTTTCTGAAGATATTTTTCATGCTCTGTTATCTTCCAATAGGCTTTGTAGACTTCTTCACTTATGGGTATAGCTTCCCCTTTGACATAAAGGTAATATTCCTTATTAGGCATTGTGTTATCCTCCTTTTTAAGTTCTCTGTTTTGCTTTTTGAGAATAAAAAAGGAGGACTTCTACACTTTGACGTAAAAAGTCCTCTCGGCTTAAAAACTAATATTTTATATGATTTTCTATTTTGTTGTTTCTGGTAAAGTGTTATTGCTACGTGTAAGCAATTCCAAGCATAAAAAATGATAAATATATCTTATGTGAATAACAAAATTTAGTGTTTTCATTATTTATCCCTCCATTGCTTAGCTACATTTTAACCTCCATTCTTTGATTCTGTACTTAACCAAACTACTCTTTTACAATCCAAATATCATCTTGATTAACAACACAATTCGAGCATCCCGAACATTGACTTTGGCATTTACTTGTTGCAGACCTTTTAGTTTTTACCAAATATCCATTATTTTCGAGATATTCAATTTTCATTTTTACACTATCTAAATCCTCACCTGTCAGTTCAGCAAGTTCTTGCAAAGTGCAAGTCTTTTTCTTTTTCAATACTTCTAATAGTTGTATAAGCATACTTATCACACCTTAAAAAATCAGTAGTCCAATATGATATGCAACACAAGATATAATTAGAGCCGATAATATATAATACAGTGCTATTTTTATCGTCCATTTTTTTGAATGTGTTTCTTGTGCGGTAGCTGCAAGAGCCATCAAACAAGGCATATTGAAGAAAAAGGCAAAAGTAAATGCTAAGGCTTCCGGCTTTGAAATCATTGTCAACATATTATTGCTTAGAATAGCGGTATCTACTGTCCCTTTAACCTCAACTGCATGCCATATTCCTGAAGAAGTAAATAATGATGCCATTACTCCTAATGCCGATTCTTTTCCCATTGCAGAAGCAACAAAAGCCATAAATAATTGCCATGGTAACCCAAACAATTTTGTTACAGGCTCTATAAATGTTCCTACTTTATAAATAAGGCTGTTAGCTATATTTCCATCAGGCGTATAGGCAAGAATCCAAAATATAACAGAAATAAGGATAATGATACTCAATGCCCTTTTCAGTACATTTCCCATCCTATTCATTACAGAAGAAAGTAAATTTTTCCAATGTGGCTTGTGATATGGTGGAAGTTCCATAATCATTCCAAAATGTTCACTTCCCTCATAAAGCGATTTTCTGAAAATCCTATATGTGATTAGTAAATGTAGAAAAGCAACTGCAAATAGGCTTAATATCACAAATACTGCCTGTTTTCCGAAGAATGTTCCTGTAACAAGCCCGACTACTCCCCATGTTGACCCGCAAGGGACTACCCAAGATAATGCAATCGTCATAACCCTCTGTCCCCATGAATCAATTACTCTCGTTCCTGTGATTCCACCTATATTACAGCCGAAACTTAACAAGAACGGCATAATTGCTTTTCCTTGCAATCCTAATTTCGACATAGTGTTGTCAAAGACATAGGAAACTCTTGCCATATATCCTACATCTTCCAAGAATCCAAATACTAAGCTAATTCCCAATACATAACTTGCCATTTGCAATGCAAAAGTAATTGCAGTCATTACGGCTCCACACAAAAGTGAAATCAGCCAATTTGATACTCCAATGGCGACAAGCCCCTTTGCCAACAATGTTGATATTTTAGGTATAACAAACCCAAATAACCCCATTAGCGGAAATCCGATGAGCATAGAAGCAACTAATCCTAAAATGATAACTCCGATAGCCATAGGTTTTCCGAAAGCTTTACTTGTGGCTATACGATCAAATTTGCTTCTCTTAAATACTCTCTTTTTCTGAATAACATTTGCATTGATAAGTTTATCTATCCATTCAAATTTACAATTACCGGTTATTAAATTGCCATTTTTTATGCTTTTTAATACGTTCTCTATTTCTTCAAATTCGACTTTTTCAACATTATCTTTTACTAACGCAATTACTTTTGCATCCTGATCTAATAATTTTCCGATAATCCACGACTTTGAAAATACACCTATACCTTTATCAGGGATATGTTTTTTTAATAGCTTATAGTTATCTCCAACAATATTTTCATATGCCCTTTCTAAATTTTCGTCAGATAAAATTTTTCCTCTATCTGAATGCTCCAGAAAAGCATAAAACTCTTTGTATTCCTTTTTATCTGCCGCAACGATAGGAATGACAGGTATATTCAAGGATTTTTGTAACCCCTTTATATTTATATTTTTCCCTTGACTTGTAGCAACATCCATCATGTTCATGATTAAGACAACCGGAATATTTATTCCAATGTAGTCAGAGAGCATAAATAGACTTCGATTTAATTGTGAAGCATCTGCCATAATAGCAATTAGGTCTGCGTTCCCGGTTTCTATATATTCTCTTGTTATAACTTCTTCCTCTGAATTTGCTGATAATCCGTAAGTTCCTGGTAAATCCACAATCGTATAATTGGTATCTTTATACGAAAATTCGCCTTCTTTTTTCTCAACGGTTTTACCCGGCCAATTTCCAACATGTTGATTTGAGCCTGTCAACCCATTAAACAAAGTCGATTTTCCAGAATTAGGCTGCCCCAGCAAAGCAATCGTTATTTTCTTCATATCTCAAAGTACCTCCATCATTATTTTCTCTGCCTCTATCTTATTGACAGCTATCATCGTATCTCTACAATAAATGAGAATAGGTTGCTTTTTATAATTCTGGATAACTTCAACATCGCTTCCGACAGTTATTCCGATAGATATTATTCTGCTTTGAAAATGTGTATCACCAATAATTTCAACAACTTTACCTTTTGTCTTTTCTTTCAAAGTACTAAGCCTCTCCATAACTATTCTCCTTTATCATCCACTTTTTCGCTCTTTCCTGTGTATTTACCATTTCATAGTAATGTCCTTTTTTTCCATAAAGTTCATTATGATTTCCTTGTTCTTCAATTCTTCCGTTATTTATCAAAATAATTTGATTAGCGTTTTTAATGGTATTCAATCTGTGAGCAATAACAAAAACTGTCTTTCCTTGCATTAAATGCTCCAAAGCATTATTGATTTTAGCTTCATTATCAGGATCAAGAGAAGCTGTAGATTCATCCAACAAAAGAATTGGTGCATCCTTCAGAATCGCTCTTGCAATAGCAATCCTTTGTCGTTCACCGCCGGATAATGTACTTCCTCCATCTTTTATTTCCGTTTCATATCCATCCTTCATTTTCAAAATAAATTCATGGCAACAAGCTAATTTTGCAGCTTGATAAACTTCTTCCTTTGTTGCATTAGGTTTTCCAACCCTGATATTGTTATAAACAGTATCGGTTAACAGTACATTATCTTGAAAAACCTGACTAACATATTTAAGCAACACATCAGGTTTTATGGATTTTATATTTTTTCCACCAATTATAATTTCTCCACTATTTACATCCCAAAATCTTGCAATCAAATTAGCGATTGTAGTTTTTCCTCCACCGGAAGGACCAATTAAAGCTGTAGAAGTTCCTTCTTTTGCTTCAAAAGAAATATTGTTCAGAATCGTTTTATTTCTATCATAAGAAAAATTTACATTCTTAAATTGAATATCAAAATTTTCTAATTCAACTTCATTTTCAGAATAAGGCAATGGCTTCGTTTCATAAGCTTTCTCAAGATTACTTGCAGCTAATTTCAAATCTTTCAATAGTCCATAGGAATGTTGAAAGGCAATAAGAAGTGCAGATAATGCTAAACTCATAAGCATAAAAGCCACAAACTGTTCAGTTCTAACACTACCATTTATAAGCAAATATCCTCCTATAAGAAGAACTATCGGAAGCAAAAAGTTAACTGTGATAAAGTACATACTTGTAGGTAACGCCATTTTCTTTTCTGCGTTTACGCTTGTCTTTCTAACATTTTCAAGTGTATTTATCATTCTTTCAAAATGTTCACTTGTCATATTAGCTGACTTAAACGCTTTCATACCTTGAATGTACTCTAAAATAATAGAAATCATCTTAGAATTTAAATTTCTTTTTCTTGCCCCGTATTTTTCTATCAATTTGTTGCCCCATATCAACATAGGATATGCGATAAGCAATACTAAACACTCTAATAATGCGAGCTTCCAATCGATAAAAAATGTGCCTAATAAAATCAATATTGCTGTAACTGCCGTTTTAATAACCGATGGTAAAGTGTGCGTTATGATCAGTTCAAAACTACTCAAATCCTTTGTAAGAGTTGATAATAGATAACCACTACTATTTTTTTGGAAATGACCAAGGCTCAAACTCCTATAATGATTTGCTAAATCCAAACGCATATCTCCACACATTTCAGCTCCTCTTGAAAAGCTCAAATAGTATGCATGCCTATAAATCAGTATCCTTGCAATCATACTGATGAAACATATTACCGTATATTCTATGATTAAGGTTTTAGTTAATGTATTTTGCAATATATTAACAACGGTAAAATAGAGCATTAAATACAAAACAATGCTTCCTATCGAATCAATAACCATTAGAAAAATCGGTAAATACAATTTTTCTTTTTTATCTTTCAGAAGTGTTCTAATAATCTTAAGCATTTGCACTTACCCCCTCTCCAAAGTAATCTTTTGTGTATGTGTTCCACATACTTTCATAGACCCCTTTTCTTTCTAAAAGAGTTTTATGTGTTCCAACCTCTACGACTTCCCCTTCATCAAATACAACAATTTGATCTGCATTCTTAATAGTATGCAAACGATGAGCAATCATAATGATTGTTTTATTTTTCAACAAGTTTTGAAGTGCTAACTGTATCTGGTACTCATTTTCTATATCTGAATAGGAAGTTGCTTCATCAAAAATAATAATTGGAGAATCTTTGAGTATTGCCCTAGCGATTGAGATTCTTTGTTGCTGTCCACCTGACAATTTCACCCCTTGATCCCCGATTCTTGTCTGATATCCATTCGGTAAACTCATAATAAAGTCATGAATTTGTGCTGCTTTTGCAGCCTCAATAATCTTATTTTCATCTGCATCTGTTCCCATACGAATATTCTCATAGAGAGTGTCCTCCAAAAGAAATACATCTTGAAAAACAAATGATGTAATGTCCATCAAATTATCTATTTTTAATTCATTGATCGGTATGTCGTTAATTTTAATTGCTCCACTTGTTACATCCCAGTACCTCCCAATCAATTGTGCAGCAGTTGTCTTGCCTGCACCGGAAGGTCCCACAAAAGCATTTATTGTATTCGGTTTTAAGGATAAATTTATATGTTGTAATGCTTTATTTTTTGTTTCTTCATCGTCATAACTGAAAGTAACGTCTTTAAAATCTATTTTCATACACTCATTCTTGTTTATGATTTTTGTTCCGTCTTTCAATTCATCCATATCCATTATTTTTTTTATGTTATCCAATCCGCTTCCAAGCTCCATAGATTGCATAAAGATTGTTACCATATTTAAGAACGAAACAAAAAAGCACATTGTAAGCATAATAAATAGCAAATAGGATGTTGCTGATAAAGAATTTCTCAAAAAGAAATATCCTCCGAACGGCAATGTAAATAAGATTGCTGAATCCAAAACCACTAAAGTTATTGATAAAGGATAGCAAGAGCTCATACACATCTTTTTCCAACAAGTAATATACGCATTCAATGAGCTTCTATATTGTTCAAATTTTTCTGCTGTTAAATGATACATTTTTATTACAGGCATAGCCTTTATAAATTCGTTTGCCGAAGCATTTAAATCAGCAATATCTTCGGATAGCTCCGTTGACATATCCGGATAATTTTTCATTAGCATCATAGGAATTCCTAATCCCAAAATCATAGGAATAAGCATAACAAGTGCCATCATCCAATTTAATTTCAACATGAAAATGAACATAATAACCGGAACAACTGCTGCCTGAGCTAATTCCAAAGTGCTATGAGCCAAAAAATTTTCAACTCTATCTACATCATCAAACAACAATGTTTTAATTTCTCCGGGGGCATGCTCTTGAAAGAATCCCAAATTAAATTTTGAAATATGATTTACAACTTTCAGCTTAATTCTGTGTATTGTGTTAAAAGCTGCTGTATGAGATAAAATGCCCGCAAAGGACATTAGTATTGCTTGCAAAACAGCACTTATAATTCCTATACCTGCCCACATTAAAATTTCTGTATACGAAATATTCTTCTGGAATATCATTAGTAATATCTTATAAACTACAAAATAAGGAACTAATGATAAAGCCGCAGAAATGACAGATAAAAACATTCCTAAATGTAGCTTTTTTCTCTCATCTTTTGCTAATTGGAATACATAAGATATCCCTGTCTTCTTTTTTTCCATTAGTTATTCCATCTCCTTTCATAATTGTTAGCCGTATCTAACTAACTACATTCATTATAAAGCTAATTTTTTATAACTCAAAATCTAACTATGAATTTTGATATTCCTTGTAATCCCTTTATTTATAAGCTTTTTATCAGTATTTCTATTTACATTTTTATAAATTTGTGATATAATAAAATAAATTTGTGATATTAAAAGAGGTGAGTAGAATTGATGGATAGAACAGTTATTGATTATTTAACAAACTTAGTACATGACGCTCCTTTTATTCCTGTTCCAACTTTATCAACTGAAAACAAACAAATCTTTAAAATAGATCCCCATTTTGGCAAAGGTACTTTTCGCATACTAAAATTTGACAGCCGTTTAATTCTAATTTTAATTGCTAACTTTACTCCAAATGAAACAATGGAGAAAATAACCGAAGTATCTGAAAAGTATTTAGAGATTAGCCAATTTGAAACAGAAAGCAGTTCATTTAAAGTCGGTGGCAGAAAGTTAAATAATGTAGAAAAAGGTATATATTGTTACTTAAATACAGAAAAGAAAACTTATACCTATTGTGAGGCAAATAAGCCTGTAAAGTTTACGAAAATAATCCTAACCAAAGAATACTTTGATACTTTCTTAAAATTAAAATATGATGATTTTGAATATGAAAAAACAAAGATTCTTAATTCTTATTTGTTAAAAACTCAAAATTCTCCGCAGTTGAATTTTATATTTCAACAGATAAGAGAATCCCAAGCTGAAGGAAAGATTTTGCCTTTATATTTGGAAAGCAAAGTTATGGAACTATTATCTATCATAATTACAGAGTTAGAAGAAAAGGAAAAAAATATATCCGTTGTTTTAACTAAAAAAGATAAGCAAAATCTGAAAAGGGCTGTATCAGCTATGAAAAAAGATTTATCGGTTCATATTGACGGACTTGAACTCTCTAAAATTGCTTTAATGAGTCCTGCACGATTTCAATTAGCTTTTCGCAAATACTACGGTGTTCCTCCCTACGAGTACTTAAAAGAACTAAGGCTTAATAAGGCATTATTATTGCTGAAAAATACCGAGTATAAAATATCTACGATAGCAGAAAAAGTTGGCTATACACACACAGGACATTTTGCTAAAATATTCAAATCAACTTATGGTATCACACCAAGTAAATATAGAAGTATGCTTAACTAAAGAAATTTATCCCAATATTATAAAACATAAATTTAGAGCGTGTAATTTTTACACGCTCTCTTTAAATGATTCCTTGTTTTTATAATCCTTCATCAGTATACCTGCCCTTTTCAAAACCTTTAACTTCTCCTGTTTTTTCTGTTCTCTCCTTTCCTTATACCTTTCCTCATACTCCTGTTGTTTTCCATTTGCTTTACGCTTTAGATAATTTTGATGAAGTCTGTCCCTTCTCTCATTAATTTTTCGTTCTTCTTCCTCAAGTTTTGATCGTTCTTCTTCGCTTAATTCTTCTTTTGGAACCTCATAATTCCCTACGAAGTTAAAATATATTTCTATCTTTTGCTTTGATGTTTGACTGCCTTTTCTATCCCTTTCATGAATGATAATCTTCTCTACAAACTCATTTATCATTGTGTTTGTGAGATCATCAAAGTTTTCATAACGACTAATAAGCGATATGAATTTTCTTACCCTGTCTGTTTCATTTTCATATCTTGATATTACAAGCTCTAAGTCTTCAATCTCTTTACTTAGAGCTCTTTGCTCTGTTTCGTATTGGCTATTAAGTATCTCATATCTACTACTTGGTATTTTTTCTAGTATCATATCCTCGTAAATACGGCACATAAGCCTTTCTAACTCTTGTATCCTCGACTTATTGTTAATTAGCCTTACTCTTTGTTTTTCTATCTCTACTTTTTCCTTTTCTTCCATTTCATTTTGAATGGAACGGGTAAAGGCTTCATTATCTTCATCAATATAATTTTTTATATCTTTTAATGTTTCTTGAATAAGATTTAAGACTACTTCTGCTTTTATCCTATGAGCTGATGGACAAAGTGTCCCGCAAGGTACTTTCTTATAATTACTGCAAACATAATAAGGAATATTCTTATAGTTATTTGTCCTATGAACATACATCTTGCTCCCGCAATCTGCACAATACATCAATCCTGTTAGTGGGTGATATTCGCCCCAACCATCAGGATACCTTTTTACATTTCCTCTTATCCTTTGCACATTATCAAAGATTTCTTGGTCTATGATTGCTTCGTGAGTATTTTCAAAGATGAGCCATTTATCTTCGGATACATATTTACTTTTCTTATCCTTGAAATGCTTTCTTGTTTTAAAGTTAACTGTATGCCCTAAGTATTCTTTTTTCTTTAAGATACTGGCAATTGTGGAGCTACACCAACGATAAGGATATTCAAAGTTTTTGCTTTGATGTAATCCATATCCCATTTTTTGCTGATGATAAGCGGGTATATCTATCTTGTCCGCTTCCAGTATCTTTGCTATTTTGTATGGTCCTGCTCCGTCCATTGTAAGATTAAATATTCGTCTTACTATCTCGGCTGCTTTTTCATCTACAACCCACTTATCTTTGTCTTTTTCATCTTTGATGTAGCCATAAGGTGGAGTGCTTGCCGTATGCTTTCCGCTTTCTCCTTTTGATCTAAATGTAGATTGTATTTTTCTTGAAGTATCTCTTGCATACCATTCATTCATAATATTTCTAAAAGGGGTAAAATCATCTTCTCTGTAAAAGCTGTCTACATTGTCATTGATAGCAATCAGTCTTACGCCCTTTTGTCTTAATATCTCCATACATTGACCGACTTTGAGATAATCTCTGCCGAGTCTGCTCATATCCTTTACGATGATACAACCGATATTTCCAGTATTTACTCCATTCATCATTTCCATAAAGCCTGGTCTATCAAACTGTGTCCCGCTTATTCCGTCATCTGTAAAATGGATGATGTTGGTTAAATTATTCTTACTTGCATATTCTTCAAGGATTTTCTTTTGATTAACGATTGAGTTACTTTCTCCTTCAAGTTCATCATCTCGACTTAATCTCTCATAGAGTGCTGTTATCTTTTCAAAATTCCTCACTTTTTCCTCCTTCCTCTTAATTTCTAAAATAAAAAAGAATTAAGAAGTACATGTTTCACTAAAACAGTGATTAAGTGTTCTCCTTAATTCTATTACTCCAGCAGCAAGTTTGTATTTCTTATATTGCTTTACCGCAAAGTGCGTAGGCTCTTTCTTTTCCAATGCTTCAAATAGTCTATCAATGGGATTCATATATGTTTCATCATCTTCCCTGACTTCTGAAGCATCTATCATATCCAGTAGTGTTGCAAAGTTCTTTTCTTCTCTTGGAGCTTCATAAAAAATATAACCTATCAAAGCCGTATAGTAGAGTTTCTCGGCTTTCACCCAAAAATCCTCACCTGCCTTTTCCCCTTCACCCTTAGTGTTTGCAATGATTGTCTGCACTAATTTGAGGATGTCTTTTTCACTTCTGAGATAGGCAAAGGGATTGTACTTCATACTCTTTTTGAAGTTGATGGTATTTAAGATTTTTATCTCATAGCCATTATCTTCAAGCATCTTGCCACACTCAATGACTATCGTTCCTTTAGGATCTGTAACACAATATGACGAGTGCATTTGCATTAGGTTTGGCTTTACATAAAATCTCGTCTTTCCGGAGCCAGAACCACCAATAACAAGTACATTCTTATTTCTTGCATACTTTGGATTTGCCGGTCTGCCATTCATGGTTAATCGCTCTGTTTGAGTAAGCAAGATATTGTTTTGGAACTTTTCATCCACATACGGCTCTATATCTTTTCTCGTTCCCCATCTTGCTGAACCATACTCTTTCCCCTGCCTAAACTTTTTTGCATTTTTCCCTTTGGTATAGACAATAAATTTAATTAGAGCTGCCACTCCCACGCCCATTAAAATGTCAGAAGGATGAATACTTGGAATAAAGCTCATGGTATTAAGTTCTAATATTCCTTGAAAGATTTTGTCTATCACATCTCCACCAGTATAGGCTCTTACATGATGAGAAAAGATATTGCCAACATAGAAAAATGCAAGATAGGGAATATTCTGCTTTAGCAACTTTGCCTTATCTTGCACCTTAAATAAGCCTTTGATGTCTTTTAGTATCTTATCTATCATAGGCTCTGCTCCTTTTGTTTATTCTTGACTTTATCTTTAGAAACAGTGTTCTTTGCCATCTCCTTGAACTTCTCAATATTTTTGTGAATGGACTCTTTCCTTTCCGTTTTCTTTTCTGATTCTGCAAGAGCGTGTTTAAAGGCTTTATCCATCACTTTCATGTCTTTTGCCTGAAAGAATACGGAGTATTTTCCGCTTTCTTTATCTTTCATCACAGAAAACTTTACCCCATACCGATTCAGTTCCTTTTTAAGTTCTTTAAGCTCTGCTTCTTCTACCGGAATTTCTTCAAGCTGTCCCTTTTTAACCATATCTTTGAGCTTCACTTCATTTCCTTTGCTACTAACGAGCTTTTCCAGTCCTCCGAGTTTCTCAGCCTCTTTCATCAGTTTCTTGAGTAAAGTCAAAAGAAGTTTTGCTGTTACTTTTCCGGCTTTCACTTCCATATTCAGCGTTTTTCTTGCAATTTCTTCATTGATCAAGTTCTCTCACCTCCAGTCAGTAATCTTTCTTTATTCCTCTTTAATTTTTCTTCCTGAATAACTTTTCTGTAATCTTCTCCAAGCACCATCACAGGAATACACATCTCAATAATTCTTGAGTAAATTCTTTGGTATTCCACACTCTCCGTACAGTTTTCAATTTGGCTGTATGAAAGATTTGTGGTAAAGATTGTTGGCTTATGCTTTAAGTACCTGTTATTCACAATGTTATATACCTGCTCTTTGGCATAGCTTGTATCTCTTTCAATTCCTAAATCATCTAAGATGAGAATGGAAGTGTTTACAAGGGACTCGATATATGCGTTTTTATCAAGGTCAAATCCGCCTTTTTGCAGTTCATTGATTATCTGTGAAAAGTTTCTAATCTTGACGTTTATCTGATATTGTTCAATCAGTGCATTGGCAATAGAGCAGGCAAGATAGGTCTTTCCGCTACCAACCGAACCATAGAACAGGAGTCCGATATTTTCTTTTCTCATCAGCTCATAGTCTTTTACAAAATTCTTTGCGATGATAAGACTCTGATTTTCTTTTCCCTGATAGTTTTCAAAGGTATATGCCCATTGAATCATGGATGTGAAGCAGATACTTTTTAATCTCTCGATTTCAAGCTGCTTTTGTCTTTCTTTTTCTTTCGCTTCCCTATCTCTATCGCATTTACAAGCTGTCTTAAATATCATCTGCTTTCCGAAAAATTCTAATGCTTTTCCATCTTTTCTTTCATGGCACGCTTTACAGTAGGCGTGTCCGTCTTTGATGTATTCTTTTTCAGGATCAAAGCTGTATTCCACATCTTCTATCATCACTTTTTCTAATTCTTTATTCATAGATGCACTCCTTTGTTATATTCCTCCCATGTAGGGATATTGGTTTTTTTCTTACTTCCCTGATCTTTATAAAACCAAGAAAGGATTGTTGCTTTATGGTCTTTATATGTCTTTCCGGTACTTTGAAGATAGGTTGATAGTCTTTCAATGTAGTTATCAAGCTCTCCTGCCATTTTTATTTGTAATTCTCCTATATCCTCATCTTTCAAAAAGACATTTTGAAATGTTCCAAGTCCGCTTTTCCCAAAACTATATTCTCTCTTACTATATTTACTCTTATTATTCTCTATATAGTTAGAGTCAACATTTTGAACTTCCTGAAGTTCATTTTCTTTACTTCTGAGGTTAAAATCTCTTACTTCTGAAGTTAAGTTTTTTGACTTCTGAAAGTCATTTTCTTTTACCTGAAATACACTCATAAAGTCTTTTACATAAATGATATTAGGTTTTCCAAGTCCAAGCCTTACTCTTTCAATCAGTCCGATTCCTTTTTTACTGTCTAACTCGTCCAATGTTTTTATGGCAGTAGGCTTTGAGATATTTCTTCTTCTCATAATTTCTTCAACAGTAAAATAGATAAATACTCTGCCTTCCTTGTCCACCCAGTTATTCTTAAAGGACATTCCTGTGCGTTTCAAAAGCATGGAGTATAGGATAATGGCTTCAGCAGACAGTCCCTTAAATTCTTCTCCGTCTACTAATATTTCAGGCACTTTCAGAAAGTTAAATCGCTCTGCTTCTCTGTTATAGAAATAGTCAAAGTCCATGCAAGATCACCTCCCTCCTTAAAAATTTGCAAAGAAAAAGACGATAGTTTTTTCATCTATCGCCTTTGGTAACCATTTTTATGAAATTTTTTAGATTGATTTTATTGCCTCATTGATACCTTGTAAAAAAGCTATAACAGTTGCACCAACCATCGGTATTCCGTATGGACTAACTAAGAATCCAATAATCAATGCTTCTATTCCGATGGTAACTTCTTTTTGCAGAAAAGATGCAATTGCTCCAAATATACAAAACATCATCAGCAAATATAGTAGGGCTGTTCCGATACCAAGTAGAAATGTCAGAAATGCTGTGAGGATACTTAACACCAAGCTAATTGGGAATAAGATTATTTTTATTATCCATCTCATAATTTCTTATTCCTCACTTTCAAAAACATTCTTTGTATCTCCACACACCATATCAATGCAAACATTCACATCCATATAATTTTTTAAGACTTTTTTTCGTCCTCCCTCTCCGTCTTCTACAAATACATAATGTTTGTAAAACTGCTTAAAATGCAGGATTTTCACGATTTCACTCTTTGTATCAACGCTATGCACTCCACATGGCTTGAGTGGTCAGTATGGATAAAATTGTAATTTTTTCAAAAGCCTCGTATGTGGAAATATGTCCACTAATTAATTATAAACCTTTCTAGATATCTTTATAGTTTCCATGCTTACCAATTTTATTTCTGTAAGACCTTGAATTAATAGAACTTTCTGCTATAATATAAGTAAGGAACAAGCCCTTGCCATACGTGGCGGGGCGTTTTTTTATGAGGTGTGCATAT
This sequence comes from Peptoniphilus hominis (ex Hitch et al. 2025), assembly GCF_040096015.1. Taxonomy (NCBI): domain Bacteria; kingdom Bacillati; phylum Bacillota; class Tissierellia; order Tissierellales; family Peptoniphilaceae; genus Peptoniphilus; species Peptoniphilus hominis (ex Hitch et al. 2025). The sequence goes on from NZ_JBBMFO010000032.1 coordinate 13,851, forward strand.
GAGTAAACCGTTTAAAACTTATGATGAACAAATTGAAATACTCTCAAATAGAGGTTTAGACATTAATAATCCAGAATATGCTAAGATTATTTTATCACAAGTTAATTATTATAACCTTATCAATGGCTATAAAACTCCATTTTTAGATAATACATCTTCTAATGGGGTAGAAGATGTATATAAAGCTGGTAGTAGTTTTGAAGAAATTTATGCTCTTCATGAAATGGATCGTGAATTAAAAGAAGTGGTTTTTTCTTCTCTGCTCCGTTTTGAGAAACTTCTAAAAACATCCTGTGCTTATCATTTTTCAGACTTACACAGAGATGGACTATATCCTTACTTACAAATTGAAAATTATTCTGCATCAAAGCATCAACTAAATTATGTTTTGAAAAATATAGGGACATTATCCAATGCCATAAGTAGAGAAAATAAAAATTCAAATGGCAAGAAACCTATTAAGCATTATATAAAAAAGCATGACCACATCCCCCTTTGGGTTCTTGTAAATTTCCTTACTTTAGGAAATATATCTTATTTTTATAATTCCCTAGGTGAATCTCTTCAAAATAAAATTGCTAAAGATTTTGGTGAGAGATATAAAGAAAGTTACCAGTCTAAAGAAAAAATTAGTAAGACTGAACTTATAGATATAATTAAAATCTGTAATTTTTTCAGAAATGTTTGTGCCCATGATGAAGTCATGTATTCATTCTCATTGAATAAAGCTGGTCAAACCGCTATATTTGAAAAGTTTTTTGATGAGAATTATACTGGAAAAAATTTACACGATTTAATATTGGTCCTTAAACTAGCTATTCCCGAAAAAGAATACCAATCTTTAATCAAATCAATTACTTCCATCAAAAATAAATATGAAGATAAATTTACTAGTATCTCAATTGATGACATATTTGCAATTTCAGGATTTCCTAATAAGTAGTTATTAACTTAACTACTTATTTTTTTATTTGATCACGATTATCCTCAATTGCTTATGATAATATTATACCAATTATATTAAGTCTATTAAGTAAAATCAAAAGACCCGACTTGGTTCGCTTTATACTAAGAGGCGTGTCGGGTACTGTTATTTTTATTGTATATTTACTTTTAATACCTGTCAATTTTCTATTTCAACTTCAAGTCCTGATTTGAATATTACTTTAAGCTTCTCTTCATAAACAACAATCTTCTCCACTAGCTTTCTTACCAATTCTTCATCGTATCTCTCCATCTCAAATTCCTGATCTTCTAAAAACTCTTCTAATTCCATTAATCTGCTTTGTTCATTCTTCTCTTCCGCCACATTTAGAAGTATCTTTTCTTTTTCGTTCCTTAATTCTTCCACCCTGTCTGCAAGTTCTGTGTAGTCTTTCTTAGCATTAGCTACTTTTAAAAGTTCTTCTTGAACCACCAGCATTTCTTTGTCTATTTCTTTAATTCTGCTACTTCCATTACCTGTGATTGCTTTTTCTATATTCTCTTTTATTATTTCTTTTAATTCACTGCTTTCAGATATAAGTTGATTAATGGCTTCTACCACTGCCTCTTGTAGGTCTTCTTCTCTTATGGTTCTTGCTTCACATGCTTCTGGTCCATGGGTTACTCTTGTGCAACACCTCCAAACAGTATATTTCTTCCCTCTGTTGTTCCAAGCAATTCTTCTGTAAATATCCCCACATTTAGAGCAATAGACAATACTTGAAAGTGCGTATTTGCTGGAATAAATTCTTCTTTTTCCTTTTCCACTTACCATATTAGCTCGTCTATCCATTTCTTCCCCAACTCGCATGAAGATTTCTTTAGGTATGATGGCTTCGTGGCTATTTTCTACATAATATTGAGGAGCAATCCCATCATTTTTTACTCTCTTCTTATTTAGGAAATCCACTGTGTAGGTCTTTTGTAAGAGGGCATCCCCCATATATTTTTCATTAGTTAATATTTGATTGAGGTTTGATACATGCCACTTCCTATTTCCTGCTCCATTTACTATCTTGTCTTTCTCTAGTCCTCCCTTTATATCTCGTAGGCTTGCTCCTTCTAAATATTCTCTGTAGATCCTTTTTATAATTTTTGCTTCTTCAGGAACGATGACAAGTTTTCCATCTTCGTCTTTTGTATAGCCTAAGAACCTATTATGGTTTACTTGCACTTGACCTTGTTGAAATCTGTATTGAAATCCCAACTTCACATTTTGTGATAAGGACTGACTTTCCTGTTGAGCAAGAGATGCCATAATGGTAAGGAGAACTTCCCCCTTGGCATCCATGGTGTTGATGTTTTCTTTTTCAAAGTAAACTGGGATGTTATTCTCTTTTAGTTTTCGAATATACTTTAAGCAGTCTAGTGTATTTCTAGCAAACCTCGATATGGACTTTGTAATGATGTAGTCGATATTTCCTTCCATGGCTTCTTCAATCATTTTATTAAAGCCAGCTCTTTTCTTGGTATATGTTCCACTGATTCCTTCATCAGAAAAAACTCCTGCAAATTCCCAATCTGGATTTCTCTTTATATAATTTGTGTAGTGGTCTACTTGAGTGTCATAAGAAGTTGCCTGTTCATCGCTATCTGTTGATACCCTCGCATAAGCTGCCACTCTTAGTTTCTTCTTTTCTGATTCCTTGATGGAATTTCCTTTTTTCTTCTTCGCTGGTATTACTATAACCTTACTATTCATCATCTATCGCCTCGATTAAATTGTACTGGTGGCTTGCTCGTTCAAAGGGATCTATTGGTAGAATTCCTTCCTCTTTATACCTAAACTTACAAGGAACTTTAATAATCTTCTCTTCCTTTTCCCAAACTCGTCCCATGGCCACTGCCCTTTCCTTTAACATTTGACCTGCCTTTTCAAAGCTTTCTCTATCTATTATCTTGGGATAGATTTCATTTCCTAAATACTTTTTATTGGTTAGGATTCTTTTTACACTGGAGCTGTTTTTCTTCACGCCTGCAAGGTCTGCCGACTTTATAAGGGCATTGCCAGCAAGATAGTTTTTAAAGATTTTTCTTATATTCTCAGCTTCTTTTTCCTGAACTTCTAATCTTCCGTCTCTTATGGTATAGCCATAGCATAACCTAGACATCTTCTTTCACTTCCTCTCTTAATACAAGTCCACACTTTAAATGAAAATCAAGAGTCTCTCTATTGACAACTTGTATGTGGTCTATAATTTCTTCAAACAAGTCACCTTTATAGCGATCTATCATTTCACTTTTATCTAAAATTCCTATTAGTTTTTCAAGTTCTCTTATTTCTTCCTCATTTCCAAGGATGGCTTTTTTACTTCTTTCCTTTTCTTTAAGTAGATAACTTCCTTCACTTGAAATTTCACTGCTTTCTTTTGCGTAAATACTTGCATCTAAAACTCCCGAAGTTATTAGTTTGTTTAGAACCTCTTTTCTTTCCTTTAGTTTTTCTAGGCTTTCTTCTATTTTATTTATCTTTTCGACTTCTTCCTCGCTGTCTACTCTTTTTAAGGATTCTAAAAGTGGTGTAAGGATACTATCTTTTCCAAAGATTATCTTGTTGACTAAAGTTACAAAAGCTAGTTTTATGTCCTTGTCTTTAATAAACTTCATAGAACATTTATTAATATCTTTAAGGTGTTCACTACAAGTCCAGGCTATATATTTATCTTTGCCATTATAGTGATGCCTTCTTTTAAAGGTTGAACCACACTCGCCACACTTTATTTTCCCTGATAGGCTATATCTATTTTGATATCTTTTGGTGTTTTCTCCATTTCCTTTTGCTATAGCCCTTATCTTTATTAGGTCTTGAACTTTCTCAAAGTCCTCTCTACTTACAATGGCTTCATGATTGTCTATTATCTTATACTGGTCTTCTTCTCCCTTATTTTTATGTCTATTATAATTTTCATCTGTATAAGTCTTTTGGTAGATGACATCCCCTATATATTTCTCATTTTTTAAGATTCCGTTTATAGTCGACCCATGCCAGCTTGCTCCTTTTTGTCCTTTAATCTTTCTTTTATTTAAATCTTCTGCTATTTTGTGCGTTCCCTTACCTGAAAGATACTGTTCAAATATTTCTTTTATTATTTTTCCTTCTTCTTCATTCACTACCATCTTTCCGTCTATGTTCTCATAGCCATAGGGTGGGCTTGATATAATGAAAGTTCCATTTTGAAATCTTTTCTTTATGGACCACTTGTTATTTTCAGAAATAGACCTGGATTCACTTTCTGCAAGGGATGAAAGTATGGATAACATCAACTCGCTTTCCATTGTCCTGGTATCAATATTTTCTTTTTCAAAATAGATACCAATATTTAGGTCAAGGAGTCTTCTTACGATTTCCAAACAATCTGTCGTATTTCTTGCAAGCCTTGAGATTGATTTGGTTAAGATAAAATCTATCTTCCCATTCTCACAGTCTTTTAGCATTTTTAAAAGACCGTCTCTACATTCTTTCTTTGTTCCAGTAATGCCTTCGTCAAAGTATAGACCTGCAAAAGTATATGACTTGTTCTCTGCTATCATCTTTTCGTAGTGTGTCTTCTGCGTTTTAAGACTTACTAGCTGAGCGTCTTCATCAGTTGATACTCTTGCATAGGCAGCAACTCTTAATGTAGATTCTTCTTTTTGATTCGCTTCTATTTTTGTTATCTTTTTCATCCATTCAACCTCCTTTCTGCTAGTGCTATATTCCCGTACAAATGAGTATATATCAAGTCTTATAGCAGTAATTCTGAAAGAATAGGTCTGAACTTTTTAATGTTTTCTTTCCTGATTTTCCTATATTCTTCAAGGCTAATTTCATCCAAAAGAAAGAGATCCTGGATAAACTTATCCGATAGATAGAAATTAAGCTCTGCCATTAAATCCCTTTCTGTGTATTCAGATTTTATAATTTCTTGTCTACCTTCAAACTTTTCTACTCTCATACTCCACCTCCTATATCACAGGCAAAGAAATCAGGTCTATTTTTAACCCTAATTTTCTTTCCTCTATATTCCTTAGGACAAAGGAAGTGTTTTTGAGTAAAGTTTATTGCCATTAATATAAATATCGAAATAGACAGATTAAATAAAAAGAGAACAACGATAATTACTTCATGAATACTAGTATTTTAAAGTGATCGTCTCGCTCTTTAAAGCGTGCACTAACCCTCTCTATTTTGATGCAATTTAATTGATTGGCTTTTTAAATTAGTTTTTTATGTAAATCAACACCTCTATTAAAAAGTGTTGATAGGCAAAAAAAAAAGAGACTAGCCTAATACCAGTCTCATTATCTATCGTTTAATCAATTATTTAATTTCCATGATTCTGCCTTAGCCTTTGCATTGATAAGGTCAGAATAAAGTCCATTATTTTTAATCAGTTCTTCATGATTTCCACGTTCTACTATTTCTCCTGCTTTTAAGACTAAAATCTGATCTGCATTTCTTATTGTCTTTAGTCTGTGGGCAATCATGATGACTGTTTTATTTTTTGTAAGTTGTTCTATAGCTCCTTTAAGCTTATCTTCATTTTCTGGGTCTATATTTGCTGTGGCTTCATCAAAGATTATGATGTCCGCGTCTTTTAGCATGGCTCTGGCTATGGAGATTCTTTGTTTTTCTCCACCAGATAGGCTTGCTCCACCTTCCCCAATGATAGTGTCATATCCTTCTGGTAAAGCTTCTATAAATTCGTGACATCTTGCTTTTTTAGCAGCTTGAACTACTTCTTCATGGCTTGCATTTTGTTTTCCAAATTTTATATTGTTTTCAATAGTGTCTTCGAAGAGATAGACGTCTTGAAATACCATGGAAATTGAATTCATAAGGTTTTCTATCTTATAATCCTTAATATTCTTTCCACCAATTAAAATTTCTCCAGAATTTACATCCCAAAATCTCGCTATTAGATTACAAAATGTTGTTTTACCAGATCCAGATGGACCAACTATGGCAGTCATGGTATTTTCTTTTATCTCTGCTGATACATTTTTTAAAATTGGTCTATCATCATAAGAAAAGCTTACATTTTTAAAGACTATATCATGATTTTTTATAGGCTCTGTAATACTACCTTCTCTCATATCAGGCATAGAGTCGATAAAACCTACAGAATCTATGGCATTTTCGCAAGCTCTTAGGATTGCCATGTTTGATCCTGCCCCGATTAAGCCTTCAAAGATAATAAAGGATGCCATAATCATAAGAATTGTTTCAGCAAGTGGAAGTTCACCAGATAAATTTAATTTTAATGATACATAGACCATAAATACTGTTGTTATTCCCATTACAATTCTTTGAATAACTGTGTAGGGTGCTACAGATTTCTCCAGGTCTAAGAGTATTTTTGATGTATCTTTTATAGACTTTCTCAAGGCCCTGTTATTTTCTCCACCAAGATTATAGGATTTTATAACCTGCATACCTTGTAAAGTTGCTAATACTTCTTTTGTAAGTCTTGTTTGTGTTTCTGTCATTTTGTCTGCATTAGCTGATGATTTTTTCTCCATCATTGATGTTACTATAAAGAATACTATTACACCTACCACTGCAACAAGCCCTACCTTTACATTAAATATTAAAGTTCCAAGGACAAAGACTAAAGTATTTAAAACTCCACCAAGTACAAGAACCAAAAGCATAGGCACCCACATTTCTGCTTGGGAAAGTGAAGATGTGGCAATTGTAGTTAATCTTCCAAGTGAAAAGCTTGAAAAGAAACCCATAGGAACTCTTTTAATTTTTTCTCCTATTTCTATTCTCTTATGGGCTGCCATAAAATATCCTGCATGAGTCTGTGCCATCTGTGAAATTTTTAGTGTCATAATTTTGCCAACAAGAGATATTACTAATATGCCGAGACAAATAAAGATTGCCTTATAGTCTAAAGTTTTAGAGAATATATTTACTAGCATATAGTAAATTGCACCAAACTCAAGGGCATTAAATACTGCGTGCAAAAATCCAGCGAGAATGGATTTCTTAATATTTACCTGTTCTTCTTTTGAAAAATTCCATATCTTTTTAAACACATTAAGCATTTTCATCACCCCTTAAATTTGCAGCATACATTTCCTTATAAAGTTCTGATGACTTTAATAGTTCTTCATGAGCACCATAAGAATTTAATTTGCCATCTTTAATAACGAATATCCTATCTGCATCAACAATTGTCTTTAACCTATGAGCGATTATGATTAAAGTTTTACCCTTAACTAGATTTGCCAAGGCGTTTTGTATGAGAGCTTCATTTTCAGGATCTATATAAGAAGTTGCTTCATCTAAAATTACGATTGGTGCATTCTTTAGCATGGCACGAGCAATAGATATTCTTTGTCTTTCTCCTCCAGACAGATGACCTCCACCTTCACCAACTCTTGTATCATAACCATTAGATAGATTCATAATAAAATCATGGCAGGCAGATTTTTTACATACATCTATAATTTCTTCGTCAGAGGCATTCTTATTTCCAAGCCTAATATTTTCCTTTATAGTCATATCAAAGAGAAAATTATCTTGGGATACAAAAGAAATAATTGAAGACAAGTTTTCGAGCGACACATCTTTTGTTTCTACTCCGCCAATTTTAATAGATCCCTTATCTACATTCCAAAATCCAGCAATAAGTTTTGCTATCGTGGACTTGCCTGACCCAGAAGGACCAACGAGGACTGAAACATTAGATTCTTTTATTTCCATAGAAAGATTATCTATAACCTTATTTTTTCCATCGTAAGAAAAGTCTACGTCTTGAAGTTCTATATTATAGGATTCTATTTTTTCTCCCTTGTCAATATTTTCTAACTCTTTTGAATCTAAAATTTTTCCTATTTCAGAAGTTATAGTTGATATTCTTGACATATCATCCATATAGTTCATGATTTTTAAAATGCTAGAAACCGTAGCAAAAGATAAGACGATTAAGGTAATTAAATTTCCTAAATCAATACTTCCATTTATATAAAATAAAATCCCAAAGGGTATGATGGTAATAATTCCCATAGGAGAAAGTAATCTACCTATGGCAACCCTATTCATAGATTCACCCATCCAGTTATAATAAAAACTTGCATTGTCATAAACTGCATCAGCATATTTTTTATAAGATGATTCGCTTTGATTAAATGTCTTGATTACTTCTATCCCATTTATATACTCAACAATGGAATTATTCATATGTTGACCAATGGCAACTGACTTTCCAAACATTTCCTTATAATGAGCATTCATAACAGACATCATGGTAGCCATTCCCACCACAAAAGGAATTAGTGATAGCAAGGTCAATCGCCAATCTAAGGTAAACATATAAATAAACAATAAAACAGGTCCTACTAAGTTTGCCGTAAATTCTGGCACTAGGTGGGCAAGTGAAGTTTCCATAGAATCGACTTGCTCAACTATAATATTTTTTAATTCTCCAGATGATCTTGATAATACATCTCCAAGTGGCATCTTAAATAATTTTTTGGAAATATCATTTCTAATTTCTCCTAATGAGTTAAAAGTTGCGGTATGGGAAATACTTGTTGATATTCCTGCTGCCACTTCTTTAATAACAAATGTTATTAAAATATTTATGCATAGTGGAGTATATAAGCTAATATCCCTTATGCCATTAATCAAATTCACAATAATTTTCGCCATGTATATATAAGAAAAAAGCCCAGCCACTACTCCAATTATTGCCAGTAAGATTGACATAAAATATGAGCCTTTTCTTTTATTTACATATTCTTTTACTAAATTCACTTTAAAACCTCCTTTAGTAATATTTTTAAATAGTTTATTATATTTTTTTTATTTCAGAGGGCATTCTATTAAGCTCTCCAATCATCATTGCTATTCCAGCTAAAATCATAATTAAATCTACAAGAGGTTCAGCAAACCATACTGCCTTAACTCCAAATGTCATTGGTAGAATAATCATGGCAGGAACGAATAAAAATAATTGTCTTAGCATGACGATTATGCCTGCCTTTTTAGCGTTTCCTATTGATTGGAAGAATGTTATAGTCATTACCATTACTCCATATAGGATAAAGATAGAATAAAA
>NZ_JBBMFO010000033.1:0-17643 GCF_040096015.1 Peptoniphilus hominis (ex Hitch et al. 2025)
TTTATTCTAAATTCTTTTGTGTATTTTGGCATGAAAAAACCCCTCCATCCTTATTCCGGATTTTGGGGTTCACTTCAATCTGGGTCTCTTTTTCTTTCATTACATGTTCTTTGAATAGAATTCAACGATTAATTGGTCTTCAATTTCTATTGGAACATCTTCTCTATTTGGTAGAGAAACTAAAGTTGCCTTAAAGTCTTCGTCCTTAGAAATGTAAGGATAGTTTACAACAATATTAGTGTTGTAATTTTCTTTAAATAGATCAACTTTTCTTCCTTTAGCAGATAATGCAATTACATCGCCAGCTTCACATCTGTAAGATGGAATATTAACTTTCTTTCCATTTACAGTTAAGTGACCGTGAGTAACCATTTGTCTTGCTTGTCTAATTGAAGATGCATAGCCCATTCTGTAACATAAACTGTCAAGTCTTCTTTCAAGGAATGTTACAAGGTTAGGACCAGTTTGACCTGGTGTCCTTTGAGCTTCTTTGAATAGATTAACAAATTGTCTTTCAAGCACACCGTAATATGCTCTTAATCTTTGTTTTTCTAAAAGTTGCTTACCATATTCAGTAAGTTTTTTATCGCTTCTTGCAGTACCTCTTGTAGCTCTTTTCATAGCCTTTGGGTGACCGCATACATTTAGTCCAAGTCTTCTTGATTGCTTGAACTTTGGATCCATCATTTTTGCCATTTTTTATCAAACTCCTATAAATTTTCGCCGCGATAATTTATAAGCCGATAGCATTATACTAGAAATGGAGCTATTTGTAAAGAAAAAAATTAAAATGAGAAAACTTTTATGAAGCGACAAGAATTTTTTGTCAAGAAAGCTATTATTTAATGAAAAATTTTGAGCAAATTGTGTTATACTAAAAATATAAAAGTAATCTCGGCAATTAATAGTTAGGAGGATTTATGAAAAAAATAGAATTTGTGGATACTATTCTTCGTGACGCTCACCAATCACTTATGGCAACAAGAATGACTTATAAAGATATGGAACCTGCACTTGATAAGCTTGACAAAGTTGGATACAGGGCTCTCGAGTGTTGGGGCGGTGCAACTTTTGACTCATGTATTAGATTCTTAGATGAAGATCCATGGGAAAGGATTAGAAATATTAAGTCTCACCTTAAAAACACAAAGACTCAAATGCTTTTGAGAGGTCAAAACCTTTTGGGCTACAAAAATTATCCAGACGATGTGGTAGAAAAGTTTGTCGAATTATCTGTTAAAAACGGAGTTGACATAATTAGAATTTTTGACGCCTTAAATGATTTAAGAAACATTGAAACTTCACTTAGAGCTGCAAAAAAAGCTGGAGCAGAAGCACAAGTTGCAATTTGCTACACAACTTCAGAAGTTCACACAATCGAATACTTTACTGATCTTGCAAAAAAAATACAAGAAATGGGCGCTGATTCAGTTGCAGTAAAGGACATGGCAGGAATTCTTACTCCACCTGTTTCAAGAGATTTAGTTAGGTCTCTTAGAAAGGCTGTAGACATTCCAATAGAACTTCACACTCACGAAACTACTGGCTGTGGTTCAATGACTTACCTCAAGGGAGTTGAAGAAGGTGCAGATATTTTAGACACTGCTCTTTCACCATTTTCTGGCGGAACAAGTCAACCTCCAACTGAAACTCTTGCCATAATTTTAAAGGAAGCTGGCTACAAAGTTGATTTAAATCTTGATATTTTAAATGAACTTGCACCTTACTTCCAAGAAGTTAAAAATAAATATTTAAATGACGGAACTTTGAGAGTAAAAATGCTTACTGTTGACCCTAAGGGACTTATATATCAAGTGCCTGGCGGCATGCTTTCAAACTTAAACTCACAACTTTCTGCAGCAAAGCAAGAGCATCTCTTTGATAAGGTTCTTGCAGAAGTTCCAAATGTTAGAAGAGACATGGGCTTCCCACCACTAGTTACTCCAATGAGTCAAATGGTTGGTACTCAAGCCTCCTTTAATGTAATGACAGGCGCAAGATACAAGATGGTTCCAAATGAAATTAAGGATTACCTAAAGGGACTTTATGGAAAGACTCCTGTTGAAGTTGATGATGCCTTTAGAAAATCAATTATAGGCGATGCTGAAGTGATTACAGATAGACCTGCAAATCACCTTGAGCCAGCCCTTGATAAATACAGAGCTGAAGTAGGAGACCTTGCAAGGACTGAAGAAGATGTGCTAACTTATGCACTATTCCCACAAGTTGCAAAGGACTTCTTAGCTAAAAAATATAACAAATAAATTTTTATACTATTGGAGATTATATGTCTTCAATAGTATTTTTTTGCAAATAAAAAATTTTTGTTGTATATTATTTTTTGTAACAAAAGATAAATGGAAAGGATGATAAAATGGAATACAAAGATTTTCGAGTTGATGATTATATAGAAAAATATGCTGAATTAATTTTAAAAGTTGGACTAAAAATAAAAGAGGGCGACAGGCTTGTCATAAGATGTCCCATAGAAGCAAGGGACTTTGCCCTTACTTCAACAAAAAAAGCCTATGAGCTTGGAGCCTATGAAGTAGTTGTAGATTATAGGGACCAAGAAATTTCAAGACTTAAATACGAAAATGAAAGCCTAGAAATTTTAACCGATGTACCTAAGCACAAGGTGGACAAGGAAAATTATTACATGGAAAAGAAGGCAAAGTATCTTTCTGTAACAGGTTCTGATCCAGATGCCTTTAAGGGCGTGGATTCTGAAAAACTTTTTAAGGCAAATCTTGCAACATCAAAGGCACTAAAGGATTTCTCTGCAAAGATGATGGCAAATTATGTGTCTTGGATAGTTGTGGGAGCAAGCATTCCTTCTTGGGCTACAAAAGTTTTTCCTGACTTAAGTGAGGATGAAGCTGTGAGAAAATTGTGGTACGAAATCTTTTCTTCAGTTAGACTTTTTGAAGATGATCCAGAAAAGGCACTTGAAGACCATGTAAATAACTTAAATAGATATAGCAAATTCTTAAACGAAAATAAATTTGAAAAGCTTCACTACAAGTCCGAAAAGGGAACTGACTTAGAAGTTTACCTTCCAAAGGGCTACATCTTTGCAGGAGCGGGCGATGTAAATAGCGACGGCGAAGAATTTATTGCAAATATGCCGAGCGAAGAAGTTTTTTCTGCCCCAAGACTTGACGGAGTAAATGGAAAAGTTTATTCAACTATGCCCCTAAACTACAATGGAAATTTAATTGAAGACTTCTATTTAGTTTTTAAAGACGGGGAAGTAGTTGACTACGATGCAAAAAGTGGAAAAGAATATTTAAAAAATATTATCGAAACAGATGAAGGCTCAAAGAGACTTGGAGAAGTTGCCCTTGTGTCCCACAACACGCCAATTTCCATAAGGAAAGTTTTATTTTACAACACACTTTATGATGAAAATGCCTCCTGCCACTTTGCCCTTGGCAAGTCCTATCCATCCTGCATAGAAGAGGGAGAAAAACTTACAATAGAAGAATTAAAAGAAAGAGGCATGAACGATTCCCTAACTCATGTTGACTTTATGGTTGGCGATGCAACAACAGAAATAATTGGCATAAAAGAAAATGGGGAAGAAGTTCAAATCTTTAAAGATGGAAATTTTGTAATTTAATAAATTTTTTAAAGTCAGACTTAGGTTTGGCTTTTTATTTTGCAAACGATTGATTAAAGGGATTAAAAATCTTATAATATAATTAAGAATAATATTATGAGATTTTTAAAATAGATGAGGAGGAATTATGTACTCTTGCACAAAAACTTGCACCTTAACTGGACTTAATGGCTACCCAGTAGATGTTGAAGTTGACCTTTCAAATGGAATGCCAAAAATTATACTGGTGGGGCTTGCAGACACAGCAGTTAAAGAATCAACGGAGAGAGTAAAATCGGCTATAAAAAATTCTGGCTTTGACTTTCCAAAAAAGAGAATTACCATAAATTTAGCTCCTGCCAATTTGAGAAAGGATGGCACCCAACTTGACCTTGCCATAGCAGTGAGCCTTTTGAGCTGCGATGAAAGCTTGGAACTTGACTACAGTCCCTATACATATATGGGCGAGCTCGCCCTTGACGGCAAGGTAAATAAAATTCAAGGCGCCCTTCCCATGGTAATATCCATGCGTGAAAAGGGCTACAGAAAATTTATTGTGCCCTATGAAAACAGAAAGGAATGTGCCATAGTTAGCGACGTAGAAATTTATCCCGTAAAAACTTTGGAAGAAGTAATTTCTTTTATAAGGGGCGAAATTCAAATCGAAAGATGTATGGGATCTTTCACCAGGGAAAAGGTTTCTTATGATGTAGACTTCTCTGACATTAAGGGACAGGAAAATTTAAAGAGGGCTCTTGAAATTTCTGCCTGTGCCAAGTCAAATATTTTAATTTTGGGCTCACCTGGTTCTGGAAAGACCATGGCGGCAAAGAGGTTTCCAACAATCCTACCAGAGCTTGACTTTGAAGAAGCCATTGAAGTGACAAAAATTTATTCCATTTCAGGACTCTTAGACGACAATGCCCTTATAACGAAGCCACCCTTTAGAGCACCCCATCATACAGCGTCAGCGGTTTCACTAATTGGCGGAGGGCAAATACCAAAGCCAGGAGAAATTTCTCTTGCCAACAAGGGCGTATTATTTTTAGATGAGCTGCCAGAATTTTCAAAATCAGTCTTAGAAGTTTTGCGTCAACCAATGGAATCTAAGGATATAATAATTTCTCGTGCCAATGCAAGTGTAAGGTATCCTGCAGACTTCCAACTTATAGTTGCCCTTAATCCTTGCCCTTGTGGCTATCACAATTCAAAGACACACGAGTGTAACTGCTCTCCTTATGAAATTCAAAGGTATCTTTCAAGAATTTCTCATCCACTTTTAGATAGGATCGACATTCACTTGGAAGTACCTGAAGTTAATTACAAGGAGATTTCCTCTGAAAGGTCTGGGGAAAGCTCTGAAGTCATAAGGGAAAGGGTAAAAGCCATTAGGGAAGTCCAAAGGGATAGATTTAAGAATGAAATTTTTAAATACAATTCAGAAATTCCTGAGAAAAAGTTAAAAAAATATTGTGCACTTGATGCCAACTCTGAAAAAATATTGGAGCTTGCCTTTAGAAAATATGGCATGAGCGCAAGAACCTACAATAAAATTTTAAAAATCGCAAGGACAATTGCAGACATGGACGGCTGCGAAAATATTAAAGAAGACCATGTCTTGGAAAGCATTCAATATAGGACTATGGACAAAAAGTTTTGGGGTAATTAAATGAAGGAAAGAGACTTACTAATTTTTTTAAATGGAATAAATTTTTCCAGTGAAAACTCCCTTAAAATTTTAAATTATCTTTTGGACAAAAATATTCCTCTTGAGGACTTTCCTCACCTTGATTATTTGGAAGAAAATATCTTGTCAAAGAGAAGTTACGACAGGTTGAAGGAAAAGGCAGGAGATTTTGAACTTATAATTGAAAAAATCAATGAAAAAATCACTTCAGTTGGAGTGAAAATCATTACGATTTTAGATGATGACTATCCAGAATCCCTCAGATATATTGAGGATCCGCCTTCTCTTTTGTATGTAAAAGGCGACTTAAATATTTACAATCCCATTGCCTTTGTTGGTGCCAGGAGTCACTCTTCCTATGGCAATATGGCTGTAAATAAAATAATTGACGCCATAAGTTCCTTTGACTTCACTATTGTCAGTGGCATGGCCTATGGAATTGATTCTCTTTCCCACAAGAGGGCTCTTTTAAATAATTTAAACACAATTGCAGTTTTAGGAACGGGCATTGATGTAATTTATCCAAAGTCAAACAAGGCACTCTATGAAGAAATTTCAAATAAGGGCGCCGTCATAAGTGAGTTTCCTCTTGGGACTGGTGCAAATAAGTTTACTTTTCCCATGAGAAATAGAATAATTTCTGGGCTTTCAAAGGTCGTTGTAGTAGTTGAAGCTAAAGACAAAAGTGGAAGTTTAATCACAGCAAGACTTGCTGCAGAACAGGGCAAGGAAGTTTTTGCAGTGCCAGGCAACATCACTTCCATTTATTCTGTTGGGACTAACAAATTAATTAGGGACGGAGCCATTCCTCTTGTTGAAGTAAAAGATATTTTTGATTATTATCCTGAGCTTTCTAAAAACAAAGTTTCTGAAGAGAAAATCCAAATGAATGGAGAGGAACTTTTGGTCTACAATATGATAGAAAAGGGAATAAATAACACCAATGATATTTGCAATAATTTAAATAATGAGGTATTTTATATAAATAAGATACTGACGAAGTTGGAACTAAAGGGAATTATTGAAAGAATTTCTATGAATGAATTTCAAATTTTAAAATAGATTTTAGGAAGAAGGAGATGGTATTTTGGCAAAAAATCTTGTAATTGTGGAGTCGCCAACTAAGGCTAGGACAATAAAAAAAATGCTTGGCACTAATTACAATGTTATTGCTTCTGTTGGTCATGTTAGGGACCTACCAAAATCAAAACTTGGCATTGATATAGAAAAAGATTTTGAACCTCAGTATATGAATATATACGGAAAGGGACCTCTTATTAATGAGATTAAGGCTGAGGCTAAAAAAGCTGACAAAATTATTCTTGCAACCGACCCCGATAGGGAGGGAGAGGCAATTTCTTGGCACCTTTCATATATTTTAGGCATGGATCCAGAGGATAAAAATAGAGTTACTTTTAATGAAATTACAAAAGATACAGTTAAGAGAGAAATTAAAAATCCAAGGGCTATTGACATGGACCTTGTTGATGCACAACAAGCCAGGCGTGAACTAGACAGGCTTGCAGGCTACAAAATTTCTCCCCTATTATGGAAAAAAGTTAAGTCTGGTCTTTCTGCTGGCCGTGTTCAATCTGCTGTCTTAAAATTAATTTGCGACAGAGAAGAGGAGATAAATAATTTTATCCCTGAAGAGTATTGGACTATCCAAGCTGACTTACGTGCAGGAAGGCGAAAACTTTTAGCCGATTATTATGGCGTAAAGGAAAAACAGGGGATAAAGAAGAACAAACTTGAGTCAGAAGATGACGCAGATAGGGTTCTTAAAAATATAGATAATGAAAAATTCATAGTTGATTCTGTTAAAAATATTAAAAGAAATAAAAAAGGTCCAAGCCCTTTTACAACTTCAACTATGCAACAAGAGGCTTCAAGGAGAATAAATTTTTCAACAAAGAAGACTATGATGGTTGCTCAAAGTCTTTACGAAGGCATAAAGCTTCCAAAGGTAGGCTCTGTAGGTCTTATCACCTATATGAGAACTGACTCTACAAGAATTTCTGCTGAGGCGCAAAATGCCTGCCTAGATTTTATAGAAAAGAGTTATGGCAAAGAATATTTAGGGAAACATAGGTCTGGAAGTAAAAAGAAAAATGAAAATGTGCAAGATGCTCACGAATGTATTAGACCAACAGATGTTAATAAAACGCCTTACTCTATTAAAGAGTCTTTAACAGATGAACAGTTTAGATTGTATTCTTTGATATGGAAGAGGTTTGTTGCCTCTCTTATGGCAAATGCAATTTATGCGACTACAAGAGCAAATATTTTTTCAAGTATTGAAGTTTTTAAAGCATCTGGATCAACTTTAGTATTTGATGGATTTTTAAGAGTTTATGATTATTCAAATGAAAAAAATACTGAACTCCCACCTCTTGAAGAGGGACAAATTTTAAAATTAAAGGAAATAAATAAGGAACAACACTTTACAAATCCACCGCCAAGATACAACGAAGCTTCACTTATAAAAGAGCTTGAAGCCTTGGGCGTTGGCAGACCTTCCACTTATGCACCGACTATTTCAACTCTTCAAAGCAGGTACTATGTAGTTCTTGAAGAGAAAAAATTTGTGCCAACGGAACTGGGTCAAACCGTCAATGAAATTTTAGTGGAAAATTTTGACAACTTGGTGGACAAAAAATTTACTGCCCAAATGGAATTTGAATTAGATGAAATTGCTGCAGGCAAAAAACCATGGAAGGAACTTGTGAGAGCTTTTTATGGAGACCTCAAGAAAGATTTGGACAAGGCCTATGAAAATATAGAAAAGGTTCAAATAGAAGATCCAGTCACTGATGTCATCTGCGACAAGTGTGGCAGGAACATGGTTATAAAAATGGGAAGGTATGGAAAGTTTTTAGCTTGTCCAGGTTTTCCAGAATGTAGAAATACAAAGCCTCTTGTAGAAAAAATTGGCGTAAAATGTCCAAAGTGTGGCAAGGGAGAAATTGTCGTCAAGAGAAGTAAAAAGGGCAGAATTTTTTACGGCTGCGACTCTTATCCTAAGTGCGAATTTGTTTCTTGGAACAAACCAATTAATGAAAAATGCCCAAAGTGCGAAAGCATTTTGACAGAAATGAAGTCTAAGGGCAAAAAAATTATAAAGTGTAGCAATGACAAATGCGATTACAGGAGAGAGGAAAGTGAATAAATTTTCTTTTGAAATGAGAGATATTTTCGGCGAAAATTATTGCCGCAAGAATTTTATAGCTCCTGCCAGAGAAGAAGACGATAATGTGGTCTTCTACTCTTTACATATTGATGAGATTTTAAAATATAATCTTGAAGAGAGATTAGAAAAAAAAGTAATCTTAGAAAAAGCTTCTAAAGAAAAAATTTTAGATGAATTAGATAAAATTTATAAGGATGAGAAAAAAGATTTTCTCTTAGATGACATAGACACAAATTATGGAGACTTAATAATTAGTGAAAAGGGCGAAAGGGAAGACTCACCGGCAGTTAGACTTTTAGACTATATCTTAAGGGAAAGCATTGAGAAAAATGCCAGCGACATCCACATTGAGCCTGGCTTTCAAAATGTTATTGTGAGAATAAGAATTGACGGAGCCTTAAATAAATTAATTGACCTGCCAAAAAATATTTATCCTCAGCTTGTGACTAGAATAAAAATTTTATCTGAACTGGATATTTCTGAAAAGAGACTTCCTCAAGATGGAAGATTTAGCTTTGATTTTAAGGGCGACAAAATTGACATAAGAGTTGCCACTACGCCCACTGGCACTGGCGAAAAAATTGTCCTTAGAATTTTAGACATTCAAAGAATTTCCTACACTCCAGAAGGCATTGGTCTTGTGGGTGAAAATTATGAAAAAGTCATGAGTTTAATTAGCCAACCCTCAGGCTTAATTCTAATTTGCGGACCAACTTCTTCTGGAAAAACTTCAACTCTTTATACACTTTTAAGAAAAATCCAAAGTGACGACATAAATATTATGACCATAGAAGATCCAATTGAATATAAAATTGACGGCATAAATCAAATTGAAGTAAATCCCAACACTGGCCTTTCCTTTGAAAAGGGACTAAAGGCAATTTTGAGAATGGACCCAGATAAGATTATGATTGGTGAAATTAGAAATGAAGACACAGCCCACATCGCCATTTCATCTTCCATAACAGGTCACTTAGTCCTATCAACTCTTCACACAGAATCTTCCCCTGCATCAATTGGAAGACTTGTTGATATGGGAATCGAGCCCTATTTAATTTCTGCTGGTTTAATTGGAGTAATTTCTCAAAGGCTTATAAGAAAATTATGTCCTCATTGTAGGGAAAAAATTAAAAACACAAACCCACTAATAGATAGGGAATTTATTTATAGATCCAAAGGCTGTGACAAGTGCAATGGCGGCTACAGCGGAAGAATTGCAGTCTTTGAAATAATGATTGTTGACAGCGAAATTCGCGACATGATCACGAGAAGAGAGAGCGTAAAAAATATAAAAAATTTTGCCATTGAAAGAGGAATGAAGACACTATCTAGTGAAATTTTAAACTTAATAGAAAAGGGCGAGACCACTTTTGAGGAGTATTATAAAAACATTCATACCGTTGGTGAATTATGATTTACAAGTATAAGGCCTTTAAGGGCAGCGAAAAAGTAAAGGGCAAGCTTGAAGCTACAAGCATTAAAGATGCCAAGGAAAAACTAAAGAGAGAGGGACTAAGGCCAATAAAGATTGAAGAAAATATTGAGTCCTCTAATTCCCTTGACTTTAACAGAAAATTTAAAAACGAAGACTTGTATATTTTGTTTAGAGAACTCAGCCTACTTATAAATTCTGGCATAAATATAGAAAGTGCCTTTGAAATTTTAAGCACGGAATTTCCTAAGGACAAGGGCAAAATATTAAGCCAGGTGAGAGATAATCTTAGGAGCGGAATTTCTCTGTCTGAATCCATGGAAAAGACTCGTGCCTTTCCAAACCTTGTTATAAATATGGTCTTTGTTGGAGAAAACACATCTAGCCTTGGCAAAATTTTTAACTCCTTGTCAAACTATTACATAAAAAAAAGGGAGACAAACTCAAAAATTATTGAAGCCCTAGCTTATCCAATAATTCTCCTCATAACTTCAATTTTTGTAATTAATTTTTTGATTATAAATGTAATTCCAAGTTTTAGTGAAATTTTTGCTTCCAATGACAATTTGCTGCCACTGCCAACAAGAATCCTGATAAATTTTTCTAACTTTATCTATAAAAATTATATTTTCATAATTTTAGCAATACTTCTTGTGATAGCCATTATTTCTATCTACCACAGAAAAAATCCAAGGACTTTTCACAAGATACTCTTGAAATCAAAGTATTACAAGATGACTAAGAGTTTGAAATTTACTTTTAACATGGACCTACTCCTTGGGGCAGGCCTCACAGTTGATAAGAGCCTGGAAATAATTTCAAGTATGGAAGATAATGTGGTTTTAAAAAGTAAATTTTTAGAAGTTTTAAGGGATATTAAGTCAGGAGACTCCTTTTATATAAGCATAAATAAAACAAATGTATTTCCAAAAATTTTAGTTTCCATGATTCACGTTGGCGAAGAATCTTCAAACCTAAAGGAAGTTTTTTCAATAATGTCTTCTTTTTATGACGAGGAATTAAATAACTATAACAAGAGATTTTTGGGAGTCTTGGGTCCGATTTTAATAATAATTATGGCTTTATTAATTGGCTTTATAGTGCTTTCAATTGCACTTCCAGTTTTCGATATGGTAAATCAATTTTAGGAGGTTTTTATGAAATTAAAAAAGAGACAAAGGGGCTTTACCCTAATTGAATTAGTTATTGTAATTGCCATTATTGCAATTTTAATTTCCATTGCAGCTATGAAATACAGCACGACGAACTTAGCAGCTGAGGCAGCAGCCCACAATTCTAATGTTAAAGTTTTAAAGAGTGCAGGAATTTTATATTTAATTGACAATCCTGATGCAAAAAATGAGCTTTCTCTTGAAGCTTTGAAGCCATACCTTGAAGGAGGAAAAATTCCAAAACCTGCAAAACACTTAAGTGGTGCAAGTGATTTTACAGTAACTTCAACTGACGACGGCGATGTGGAAGTTAAGCCAGGAATGATAAAAGTTTCAGGAAAAACTTTAGTTGAAGATAATGGAAAATAAGATTTATAAAAATTTTATAGGCTTTTTGATTTTTATGCTGGGAGGATCTTTGGCGTCCTTTTACCATGTCTTCGTCAGCAGAAGAGAAAAAAATGAAAATTTTTTATGGGGGAGAAGTCAATGCGACTCCTGCCATAGGAATTTAAAATTTTATGAATTAATACCAGTATTTTCTTATATTTTTCTTGGCGGAAAGTGTAAAACTTGTGGAGAAAAAATTGGCTCAGAAAAATTTTTTGCAGAAATTTTAGTTTCTATACTTTCAGTCTTTGCTTTTTTAAAATATGACTTGTCCATCCAAAGTTTTTTAGTAATTGGAATAATTACAGTGGCAACTTTTATAGGAATAATAGATTACAAGACTGGATTTATTTATAACCTTGACCTTTTTATAATTTTAATTTTAACAATTCTTTTTAAATTATTGGCAGGAGAAAGCATTTTTTATTCTCTAAAATTTTCTCTTGGCATGGGGCTGATTTTTTATCTCTTATACAAATTTACAGGTATGATGGGTCTTGGAGATGTGCTCTATGCCTTTGTCATGGGAATTTTTGCAAATAATTTACTAGATGCCTTTTTTATATTTAAAGATGCCTTTGTAATTGCAGCAATATTTTCTATAATTTTAATTTTATTAAAGAAAAAGAATTTTAAAGATTCAATTGCCTTTGGACCCTTTATTAGCATAGCAATTATTATTTTCATATTGTGCAGGTGAACTATGTTTCAAAAAAATATTACAAAATTTATAATTTCTGACGGTTTTATAAAAATTAATAAAAATGACAAAGAAGAGTTCAATATTCCCTTGCCATATAGAATTTTTAGGGATGGGGAGATTTTAGATTATCATCACTTTTACTACAAGTGCAGTAAAATCTTGGAGAAAATAGATTTTCAAAAGAATGATAAGATAATTTTAATATTTGACTCTTCTTCTTTTATTCACATAAATTATAAAATTCCTGAAATAGACGAAAGTGAGATAAGAGATTTTCTTGGTCTAGAGCTTGAAGACTATGGCGATTTTAATTTATCAGGTTATGAAATTTTTTATGACTTCCTAAAAGAAGATAAAATTTTAAAGCTTTCCATCGACCTAGTTCCAAGAAAATTGATTCTAAAATTAAGGGAAGTTTTTGAAAAATTAGAAGTTGAAAATCTTGAAATAAATCCAGAGCCAAAATCCATAAATAAGAAGGGGAAATTTATTGAAATTGCACCAACTTATTTAAAATTTATTTCTGTAAAAAATAATTTAGTAAATACTTACGAAAAAATTTACGACGATAATCTTGAAAAATTAATTTTGGAAAACAATTTAGAAGAAGAAAATGCAAGTAACATAATAAACCTTCGTTACGACCCGGAGGAAGATAAAATCGATGAAGACTTTTTGTTTAGATTTAAAAATTATTTTATAAGTCACATAAGAGAAATGGAAAATTTTTCTAAGGGCGAAGAAGTCTATTTATTTGGAAATATATGCGACTCCAAGGAAATTAAGGATGCCCTATCATCTTATAGCAATTTGAAATATAAAATACTTGAAGAAGACATTCACAACAAGCTGCCAATAAAGAAGGAGAAAAAAGAAAAGAAGACTAGAAAAAAGAAAAGCCCTATTAATTTTATTCTTCCCCTTGCCATGGCCATAGTAATAATTTTTAATGTCCTTTATTATTTTAACCTCAAAAAAGAAAATGAAAGGGCTTTAGCTGATGTCAAAGAAGTAAAAACTGAAGAAGTGGAAGATATTGACCTATCCAGCGACAAATTTCAAGAGAGAAATAAAATTTTTATAGATAAAATTTCTGAAATTCAAAAGCTTGAAGATGAAAATTTAATTATAACAGACTATTATTTTGACAATGGAAAGATGACAGTTAGGGGTCTTGTCAAGGACGAAGACTATTTTAATAAGGTCTTTAAGGACATAAATATTTTGAGCAAAAATTTTTATATGGAAAATGGATTTTATAAATTTGAAATGCAGATAAAATAATTGTAAAATTTTATGGGGTGTTAATTTTGGAAATTGGAAAATTAAAAACTGAATTATTGGAAAAATATATTTTCAACAATTTAAGTTCAAATAGAGAAGAAGTAATAATAAAAAGTGGAACAGGACTTGACAACGCAGTTATGGACTTTGGAGGCGACTTAATTGTAGCTTCAACAGACCCCATAACTGGTGCCTCAAAAAATATTGGGTCTCTTTCCATAAATGTTTCAGTAAATGATGTTAGCTGCCAAGGGGCAGATCCCGTTGGAGTTTTAATGACAGTTCTAATTCCGCCAAGTGCCACTCTTGAGGACTTAAAGGAAATTGTAGAAGATGCAAATAAAACTGCAAAAAAATTAAATGTGGACATAATAGGCGGCCACACAGAGATAACTGATGCTGTAAATAAAATTTTAATCTCAACAACGGTATTAGGAAGAGTTAATAGAAAAGTTATGCCAGACCCTAAGAGTATTAAGACAGGAGATGTAGTCGCTGTTTCAAAATACCTTGGCATTGAAGGCACAAGCATTATTGCTCACGATAAAAATGAAGTCAGTGAAATTTTAAGGGAAGAAGAATTAAAATTTGCTAAATCCCTAGCAGATGATATTTCAGTTTTAAAAGAAGCAAGGCTAGCAACAAAATACGGCGTAAAGCACATGCACGACATAACTGAAGGTGGACTTTACGGAGCTCTTTGGGAAACTGGAGTTGCTCTTGGTCATGGTTTGAGAGCCTATTATGACGAGATACCTCTTCTTGATGAAACAAAAAAAATTGCAGAATTTTATGGTCTTGATCCCATGAGACTCATATCAAGTGGAAGTATGCTCATGATTTTTGATAAGGATAAATTTATTGATTTTAAAGATGAGGCAGATAAAAGGGGAATAAAAATCACAAAAATTGGAGAAGTAATTGACGATAAGATTACAGAAGTAATAGTAGGGGATGAAGTAATAAGTCTATCTGAACCAGGTTCTGATGAGCTTTACAAGGTAGTTTAGTAAATATTACAATTCGGTTACAATATTGACAAATTAATTAATCCTATATAAACTTTAATTAGGTGAATTAAATGAAAAGAATTATTAAATTATCAATTTTATTTATAGCAATCCTGATTACTCCAGTTTTTGCTGCAAATATTTTTAATGTAAGTATATCCAACAAGCCTTATAAAGTTAAGGAAGCAGGAGTTCTAGTAAATAATGAATCACTTAAGACTGAATTTTCTCCTTACATAAAAGAAGGAAGGACTTTTGTGCCAATTCGCGAAATTACAGAAAAGCTTGGCGCCGATGTTAAGTGGAATGGAAAAGATAAAAGTATAAAAATCACCTTAAATGGCGATGTAATTAATATGCAAATAAATAGTCCTAGGGTCACTGTGAACGACAAGGAAATTGAATTAGACGACGCACAAGCACCACAACTTGCCCTATATTCTAGTCCAAGAAAAGAGACTAAGACTATGGTGCCACTTAGATTTATCTCTGAAACTTTTGGTTACAATGTGGACTGGAATAATGACAAGGTTAGAGCAGAAATTAGCACAACTGGTGCAAAATCAATCATGGAAGATGACAAGGAAAATAATAAGACAAGCGAAAATAAAAATTCTAAGAAAAATACTAAAAAGAAAAAGTCTAATAGCGTAAAAAAATCTAAGGTAGATTCAAAATCCATTTTTGATGACAGTTTTTTCCAATCAAATACTGAAAGAAAAGAAACAAAAAATATAAAGAACCAAATCAATAAAGGAAATGAAGACAAAATTTTTGAAGAAGCAGATTTAGACATCAAAGAAAAAGAAAATAGAGTCATAAAAGATAAAATCGAAATTAATGGCAAATTAAATATAGTTATAGATCCAGGCCACGGTGGCAAGGATTCTGGTGCAATTGGCATAGATGGTTACACTTACGAAAAAGATTTAAATTTATTAGTTGCTGAAAGTTTAATGGAAAAGTTAAGTGAAAACTCTGAAATCAATGCAATAATCACAAGAGATAGAGACGAATATATCAAATTATTAGATAGAGCCTCTGTTTCAAATGACAGCAATGCAGATTTGTTCCTATCAATTCACTTTAACAGCTCTGACAATTCTAGCGCACAGGGAATAGAAGTCCTCTATGCATCTGAAAAGAATGTTAAAATCAAAGACACAGTTCAAAAGCACTTTGCCTCTTGCCTACAAAAGGCATTAATAAGAGAAACTGGAGCAGTGGATCGTGGAATTAAAAATACACCAGCTATAATTGTTTTAAACAAAACTAAAAATGTTTCCGCCCTTGTTGAACTTGGATTTGTGTCCAATGAAAGTGATTTGGAAACTATAAAGGACCCTGATTACATTGATAAATTAGCTAGGGGTATCTATAATGGTATAGAAGACTATATGAACAGCTATGTTATTAAATGAGAAAGGGAATTATGAGAGAAGATAGACAAAATGACGAAATAAGACCAATTATAATAAAACCAAATTATTTGGAACATCCAGATGGTTCCGTATTAATAGAATGTGGAGAGACAAAAGTTATTTGCACAGCAATGATTGAAAATAAGGTCCCTACATTTTTGAGGGGCAAGAACAAGGGCTGGCTTTCTAGTGAATACTCAATGCTACCTGGTTCCACTCCGACGAGAAAAGTAAGGGACATCTCCAAGGGAAAACTTGACGGAAGAAGCAGCGAAATTTCAAGACTAATAGGCAGGTCTCTCAGGTCTTGTATAGATTTAGATAAAATTGGCGAGAGAACAATTTGGATTGACTGCGATGTAATATCTGCCGATGGTGGAACAAGAACAGCTTCAATTACTGGTTCTTATATTGCCTTAAAAATTGCTGTAAAAAAAGCCTTGGAGAGTGGAAAATTTGAAGAAGACCCAATGAAAGCTAAGGTTGCAGCAGTTAGTGTTGGAAAAGTCGACGGTGTTAATTTAGTAGATTTAGATTTTAAAGAAGATTCCAATGCCGATGTAGACTTAAATGTTGTAATGAATGACAAATTTGACCTAATAGAAATTCAAGGCACAGGAGAGGGTGATTCCTTTTCCATTGATGAGTTAAATGAATTTTTAAGGGGCGCAAAAAGAGGAATAGAAGATATTTTCAAATATTTTGAAATTGTGGAGCAGTATATATGAGAGAGATAGTTTTATCCACTGATAATATTAATAAATTGAGAGAAATAAGAGAAATCTTAGAAGATCTTGACATAAAAATTTATGGAAAATCTGACATAGAAGGGTTGGACTTTGAAGTAATTGAAGATGGCGACACATTATATGATAATGCCCTAAAAAAAGTCTCTGCCATGGCAGAAAGAGTTGACTTTGCAGTCCTAGCAGATGACACAGGCCTATTTGTTAAGGCACTTAATGGCGAGCCAGGAGTTCACTCTGCAAGGTATGCCTCAGAGCATGACGATAAAAAAAACAGAGAAAAACTATTAAATAATCTCAAAGACAAAGAGGACAGAAGTGCCTACTTTAAGACAGAGATAATTTTAATTGACGAAGATAAAAATATTATTCCCATTGAAGGAGTTTGCACTGGAAAAATTTCTCTTGAAGAAAGAGGCGACAATGGATTTGGCTATGACAGCATTTTTATTCCTGATGGCTTTGACAAAACTTTTGCTGAGATGAGCCACGAAGAAAAAAACCAAATTAGCCATAGGTCAAGGGCTTTAAAAAATCTTAGAGATAAAATTTCTAATTTGTAAAAAATTATTGACAATAAATATATAATTTGTTAATATATATTTATTGTATGTGGTGGGTATGGCCTAGCTGGTTAAGGCGTCAGATTGTGGTCCTGAAGATCGTGGGTTCGATTCCCACTATCCACCCCACAATATTAGAAGTGTCCTAGACACTTCTTTTTTTGCTAGAGTGGCGGAATTGGCAGACGCACCAGACTCAAAATCTGGCGGTCGCAAGATCGTGTGGGTTCAAGTCCCACCTTTAGCACCAACATTATCCACACTATTGAACATTTTTTGTTTGTACAGAGTTTGGTAGGTGCATTTAAAACGAAAAAAGTGTAACACTTAATCTATTTCATTTGGGATTGAGTGTTACACTTTTTTTATGGCTCTATGTCAAATATTGGGGAGACTCGTTAACTCGAGTCTCTCTTTTCATTTAAAAATCAATACTTAGACGCT
>NZ_JBBMFO010000034.1:0-16262 GCF_040096015.1 Peptoniphilus hominis (ex Hitch et al. 2025)
GTCTAAGTATTGATTTTTAAATGAAAAGAGAGACTCGAGTTAACGAGTCTCCCCAATATTTGACATAGAGCCAAAAAGAATAGAAAAAACAAAATGGCATTAGGAGAATCAATAGAGTCTAGACCAAAAGAAATAGAAACAAGAGAAGAGTTTGGAGATTGGGAAATAGATACAGTCATAGGAAGTAAGAAAAAGACAGATCCAGTACTTCTAACATTAACAGAAAGAAAAACAAGATATAAACTCATAATAAAGATAGACTCCAAAACAAGTAAAGCAGTAGAAGAAGGACTTAGTTTTCTAAAAGAAACAAATCAATTAAAAGAGCAAGTCTTTAAAACAATAACATCAGACAATGGACTTGAATTCTCAAGCCTAACAAAAATATGTGAATATGTAAAAATATACTAATGTCATTCATACAGTTCCTATGAAAGAAGAACAAGTGAAAATCAACACAAATTGATAAGAAGATTTATAAAAAATGGTGAAGAAATAGGTAATTACACAGAAAAACAAATAGAAAGAATAATGAATTGGATGAATAATTATCCAAGAAAGATTTTAGGATATATGACTGCTGAAGAAGCATTTATGAAAGAATTAAAGTTAATAGAAAATCTTCCCTAGCTAGGGAAGTAATATCACTTGGTTTACTTTATCAAGTGGCTAACTTATTGTTGCAATTTAGATTTTTATTTTTTCTCTGTTTTTTTTATTTTTCCCCTAAAATTTATAACTTATTCATATTCTCAAGCTGCAAAAATTTTGAGGCTTCCAAAAATTTTTACATAAAAAATAAGGCTCCACTAAGGAGCCCTATAAGCTTAAATTTATTTCCAAATATCAACATCTGAAGATGAGTTTAGTCTTTCTCTGTCGTGAGAGTTTGCTGCATCAATGATGTTGTAGTAAGCCCAGAAGCCTTCACTAACATCTGAGAATTTATTTAAAGCAGATTTGTTTACATTGTTAAGTGAAAGTGCAGTAGTGTTTCTATCGAAAACAGAGTTTAGAATAGTAACAGCTTCTGCTCTTGTGATTTTTGCATTTGGTTTAAAGGATCCATCAGGGTAACCTGAAACATTTTTGTTGCCATAAAGTTTATCAATAGCATCCTTTGCCCAGTGATCTTTAACATCTTGGAAGTCAGTTGTGCTCTTCTTTTCGTTCTTAACATAACCGGAGATCATTTGTGCAAATTCTGCTCTTGTTATGCTTTCATTTGGCTTAAATGTTCCGTCTGGGTAACCAGAAATTAGTCCCTTAGCAACAACATAGTTAACTGCCTTTGAGAACCAATTATCGCTTGCATCAGAAAATCTTGTTGCAGAGCTTGTTCCAAAGTTAGCGCCGCCATTTAAAAGTGTAGCAAACATTTGAGCAGCTTCAGCTCTTGTTACATTTGCTTGTGGCTTAAATGTTCCATCTGGATATCCCTTGATATAAGAAATAGCCTTAACAGTTTCTACTGCATTCTTAGTAACCTTATATTCAAGCTTACTAATAGCTCCTTTTTCGTCTTTAGCTTCAATCTTAATTGTTTCGCCATAGATAAGGGCTCTATCTAAAAATACTGTGAAAACGCCAGAATTATTTACAGTGATGCTGCCAAGTTTTCTATTGCTTGCATCGTAAACTGTAATTTCGTCCTTTGCATTTGCAGTTCCCTTTACTAGTTTTTGACCGTCAAGAGCTTCTGTGATTTTGAATTTTTTATTTTCAACTGTCTTTGAATCAAGGTAAAATCTTAAATTATTAACTTCGTTGTTATAAAGACTTTCGCTTAATTCTACTGAGAAATATGAGTTTTTATCAGTTCTAAAGCTTCCAAGTAATTTGCCATCTTTATAAACTCTTGCAAATTCGAAAGGATGATTTTTAATATATCCTGTCAAAGTTCTGCCCATAAGTCTCAAATCTGTTGCAGAAACTTTTGTGCCAGAAATATTTGTGTAGTTGTCATTTTTAAATTCAACTTCTCTTGATTCATTTAATCCATCTCTTGCAACTACAGAATAAGTTTCTCCTTCTTTAAGATCTACTTTGATTTTAAAATCGCCTCTATTATCTGCATATCCTATTCTTTCATATCCTCTGTCATAGCTATATCCATATCCATATCTTGAACTAACTCTCTTTATATATATGTCAGCTTTTGCAGAAGTATAACCTGTCAAATATGTTCCATCATATTTTACACTTGAAAGTGAAAGAGTTTCGTATCTTCTTTTTCTTTCAGCTTCTTCTCTTTCTCTCTTTTCTCTCTCTTCTTTTTCTTTCTTTAATCTATCAGCTTCTTCTTTAGCCTTTTGAGCTTCTTCTCTTGCTTTTTCAGCGTCTTTTATTGCTTTTTCTTTTTCTTCTCTTGCTTTCTTTTCAGCTTCTGTTTCTGTTTTTCCAGCTTCTCCTGTTCCTGTATTTCCATCTCCCTCATTTGCACCTGGCTTTTGAGGATCAGTTATTGCTGGTGGATTAGTTTGTCCTTGTTTATTTGGTTCGTCATTATTTGCAAAAGCAGATACAGGTATTGATGCTGCTAATACTCCTGCTAGTGCAAGTGTTAAATATTTCTTACTATATGGTTTCATTATTTCCTCCTAATAAAATATAAATCTATTTCATACTACGCTATTGAGTTTATATCTCTTTTGTGATAAAAAAGTGATAAGTGGCTAATATTTGAGCTTTTTAATATTTTTTTAACATTTTGTAACACAAAAGACATAAAAAAGGACTCGCTAGGCAAGTCCTTATCTTTAATTACTTAACTTTAACAGACAAATCATCGGCATAGACATCAACCAAAATTGTGTCGCCATCCATTACATCGCCCCTTATAATCATCTTTGAGATTTTAGTTTCAAGAGTGTGACCAATGTATCTCTTAACTGGTCTTGCCCCATATTGTGGGCTAAAGGATGCGTTAAGGATAAATTCTAGAGCTGCCTTTGTAACTTCAATTTTAATTTCTCTTTCTTCAAGCTTTCTTTCAACTTCTTTAATGCTTTGTTTGATGATGTCATAAACTTCATCTCTTTGAAGTGGTTTAAATAAAACTACTTCGTCGACCCTGTTTAAAAATTCAGGTCTAAAGGCACTTCTAAGGTCGTGCATAACTTCTTCTCTTGCAGCTTCAGTTATTTGTCCGTCAGCACCTATTCCATCAATAAGGAAGTGGGAGCCAATATTTGATGTCATAATTATAACTGTATTTTTAAAGTCCACAGTTCTTCCTTGGTTGTCAGTTAGCCTTCCGTCGTCAAGAACTTGAAGAAGAATGTTAAATACATCTGGATGAGCCTTTTCGATTTCATCAAATAAAATTACTGAATAGGGTTTTCTCCTTACAGCTTCAGTAAGTTGTCCGCCTTCATCGTAGCCAACATATCCTGGAGGAGAACCCACAAGTCTTGACACAGAGTGTTTTTCCATGTATTCAGACATGTCAATTCTAATTAAGTTTCTCTCGTCATCAAAAAGTGTTTCTGTAAGTGCCTTGGCAGTTTCAGTCTTACCAACACCAGTTGGTCCCAAGAAGATGAAGGATCCAATAGGTTTATTCCTATCCTTAAGTCCTGCTCTCGCCCTTAGGACTGCATCAGATACAACTTCAATGGCCCTATCTTGACCAATAACTCTCTTGTGAAGAATATCTTCTAAGTTTAGAAGTTTATCCCTTTCAGTTTTATTTAATTTTTCAACAGGGATGCCAGTCCACCTGCTTACAACATAGGCGATTTCGTCTTCTGTAACTTCTTCCTTTACCATGGAAGACTCGTCCTTCTTTTCTGATTCTTTCTTGGCAAGTTCTTCCTTTAGTTTTGGAAGAGTGCCATATTTTAATTCAGAAAGCCTTTCTAAGTCGTAATTTCTTTCAGCTTCTTCTATGGCGTGGTTTGTATCTTCAATCTCTTTCTTGATTTCCTTTGTGGAGTCAAGTTCCTTCTTTTCAGTTTCCCATTTTGATTTTAATCTATCAAATTCTGCCTTTTCTTCAGAAAGTTCAGCTTGAAGTTTTTTAAGCCTTTCAGCACTTGCCTCGTCAGTTTCCTTTTTAAGGGCTTGATTTTCAATTTCAAGTTGCAAAATTTTTCTTCTAACTTCGTCAATTTCTGTAGGCATGGAGTCGATTTCTGTCCTTAGCATTGCGCAGGCTTCGTCCATTAAGTCGATGGCCTTGTCTGGTAAAAATCTGTCAGTAATGTATCTGTCAGATAAAGTTGCAGCAGCAATTACTGCAGAGTCAGAAATTCTAATGCCGTGATAAATTTCGTACTTGTCCTTTAAACCACGAAGGATGGCAATTGTATCTTCCACACTAGGCTCTTTGACCATAACCTTTTGGAATCTTCTTTCAAGAGCTGGATCCTTTTCAATATATTTTCTGTACTCATCAAGAGTTGTAGCACCAATAGCGTGAAGCTCACCACGAGCAAGCATTGGCTTTAAAAGGTTTGATGCGTCCATGGCGCCATCAGTTTTTCCTGCACCAACTATGTTGTGGATTTCGTCGATGAATAAAATTATGTCTCCTTCAGATTTTTTCACTTCATTAAGGACAGCCTTTAATCTTTCCTCAAATTCACCACGATATTTTGCACCTGCTATAAGAGCTCCCATGTCTAGGGAGAAGACAGTTTTGTTTTTTAGTCCTTCAGGCACATCTTCGGAGACAATTCTTTGAGCAAGTCCGCCAGCTATGGCAGTTTTACCAACTCCAGGAGGACCAATTAGAACTGGGTTGTTCTTAGTCCTACGAGAAAGAATTCTTATTACATTACGAACTTCTTCGTCACGACCAATTACAGGGTCTAGCTTGCCATCACGAGCAAGTTCAGTTAAATCTTGTCCGTATTTCTTTAGGGCGTCATAAGTTCCCTCAGGATTATCTGTAGTCACATGTTGATTGCCCCTAATTTTTTTAAGAGAATTTAAAAATCCATCAGCATCAATTTTATGCTTGTTAAAGACAGATGAAGAATCAGTCCCCTTCATGTTTAAAAGGCCAAGATAAATGTGCTCAACAGAAAGATATTCGTCGCCCATTTTTTTCATAAAGTCCTCTGCCTTTTGGAAAAGCTCTCTATAGGAAGAGTCGGCATAAACTTCAGCACCTGATTGCTTAGGAAGTCTTTCAATAACCTTTAAGACATCACTTTTTATCATGTCAGGATTTTTTTCCATATAAGTTAAGACCCTTGGTATAAGTCCTTCTTTGTCGTTTAAAAGTGCGTAATTTATGTGAATTTCTTTTACCTCAGGATTGCCGTATTCCTTCGCAATATTGTATGCGCCTTGAACGGCTTCAAGGGATTTTTGAGTAAATTTTTCAAAATTCATAAAAACACCTCATTTATTATTTATTTACTTAAATTTTGTAATTTTTTATATAAATCTAATTCTTCCTCAGATAAATTCTTTGGATTTACAATATTAAAGATAATGTATAAATCGCCCACATTGCCCTTTAAATCTTTGAAACCCTTGGAAGGAATCCTCATTTTATTTCCTCCCACAAAATTTTCTGGGATTTTTAATTTTAATTTGCCACTTAAAGTTTCCACAGTTTTGCTGGATCCAAGAGCCGCATCCCATGGATAAATATTTTCAGTTTTAATAATATCAAGACCATCAAGGACAAGGTCCTTTTCGTCGCGAATGTTGATCTTGAAGAGAATATCTCCAGGAAGACCAAACTTTTCACCCTTTACCTTAATCTTTTTGCCACGAGTGATTCCCTTTGGAATCTTTACAGCAACATCATATTCCTTCCTGTTGTAAGTTAAGCTAACATTTTTAGTTGTACCCTCGTAGGCATCCCTAATGGAGATGGATAGCTCGGACTCGAACTTGTTTCTGGACTTGTTGGAAGACTTTCCTCTTCCCTTGCCAGACAAATCACCAAAAAGGTCATTTATATTAAAGCCGCCAGAGAAATTTCCTCCCCCGCCAGACCTTGATGAGCCGAAAATAGTTTCGAAGAAGTCAGAAAAATCTGCTCCGCTTCCACCAGTAGTATAAGTGTAACCATATTGAGAAGGGTCAAAATCGTAGCCGGAAGAAAAATCATAATTAGAGCCAAAAGTATCGTATTTTTTTCTCTTATCAGCATCAGATAGAACCTCGTAAGCCTCAGAAACTTCCTTAAACTTTTCTGCCGCAGCTTCGTTACCTTGATTTACATCAGGGTGATATTTTTTCGCAAGCTTTCTATAGGCGCTCTTTATCTCCTTTTCATCTGCATCTTTAGAAACTCCAAGGATTTCATAATAATCTTTGTATTTCAAATTGTAACCTCCTCATAAATCTATTTAAAATCAAATTACTCTCTAATAATTATATCCAAATTTCCTTAAAATATTTTATTAAAAATTTGCTTATAAAATTAATAATTTGACTAATTTTATTATTAATATTGTTATTAAAATTTTGCTTTCGCTTTCGACTTCGACTTCAATCTCTGCTTCGGCTTGCTAGGCAAAATTTCAAAAATCAAAAACTACGTCAAAGTCCTCAAATTTTCTTTGACTATCTTTGACTATTTAATTATACAACATCATTAGCACCCTTGCAAGTAGTCTGCTAATTATTTTTTAAAATTTTTATAAAAAAACTGCCAGAATTAACTGACAGTTCTAAAACTTATTCAAATATTTCTTCCAATTTCTTTTCCAAATTTCCCTCTTTAGCATATTTTAGAGAATTTAATTTTTTCAAATTGTGCTTTTCTATTTTAAGGTCATCATTAAATCCCAAAATATAATTTGTCGCTATCCTATAAATAATTTCTGTAGGCGCAAGACCATAGACTTGCTTTGCAAAAATATGATTAAGCCTATCACTAGCTTCTGGATAAATTTCCTTCATCCTTTCACTTCTATAAAGCCTCTTCACTATTTCAGTAATATAAAGACCTGACTTCATGTATAAATCTATAAAAGTCTTGTCTGGATCGTCAAAGCAGCCAGGATTTTCCTTTTCCAAATAATCCACCATTTCAATTACAATTTTCTTTGGAGTAAAAATTTGATTAGTTTTTTGAGGTGGAATGTAGTCGAAGATATCTTTTTTATTATTCTCGTCAAAATAATTTGCAAGCTCTATCTTCTTGTTCAAAAACTCTTTAACAGCGTCATCAAAAACTATTTCATCAAATAGCTTGCCCTCAAAATCTTCTTCCCTGCCACTTGCCTCATTAAAATATTTTCCGCCGTCACGCAAAAATCTAAATTCTTGCAGAGAAATACTTGTAACTTCTTTAAAAACATCATCGGGTATTATTTTATCAAAATTCATAAGATTAGTTTCACTGGAACCATAAGCCATGAGAAAAGATGGAATTGTTCGGGCAAATCCTCTAAGATTATCTCTAATCTCATCTTCCTTACCCTTCTTTTCCTCTCTCTTCTTTTCAGTTTCCACTTCACGAGTAATAGTTTCAGTAGAGCCACTTAACAAGTCTGCATCTGCCATTTTCTTTTTAATTTCATCTAACATTTTTTCATTATTTAATTCAATCTTTTTTTCATACTCTTCATTTATTTTTGTAACTTCAGCAGAACTTTTAGCCTCTTTAATTTTTTCATCTTTTTCTGAATTAATTAAGTTATCCTCAATTTTCCAATTGCTGTATTCCTTTTGGATTATTTTTTCCGTTGAATCATTTAACTTGTTTTCAATGCTTCTCACAGTGGACTTTTTGATTTCATTTCCATAATCAGCCTTTACAGCGTCTATTAAAATACTATTTCTTGGCTCAGCAAAAGTCTTCTTTAAGATTTCAATATCCTTCTTTTCATCTTTATAGGACAAAGACCCTTCATGAACAGGACCAAATTTAACATCTCCAATAGTTTCTTTTACATCATCAAAAATCTTCTTTCCAAAAATTTCCCTTGACCTGCCAATAATTTTTTCATCAGGAATATTTACTTCTCCATTTTCATCAAGGTCTAGGTCACTGGCAGTGTTTTCGTCGATGCTAACAGGTTTAAAGTCACGACCCTTGTCCATCTTGTCGATAATATTTTTGACAGCCTCTGGAGCACCAAAAATATTTGAGATATTTTTAAATAGGAAGTTGGACATAAAGCCACAGTTGACAACTTCCTTGGCATAAATCCTTCGTGGCGTAATTAAAACTTTTTCTGCATCAAGAGGAATCATCTCCCCATCTTCATCTTCCCCATAAACTGGGAAGAAGTTCAAGAGTTCCTTAACTTGTGATTTTCTCCTATCAGAATCACCTCTGCCCCTTGAAGTTTCAGAAGAAAGATCATTGGCAAACTCTTCGAAAATAGTTAAAGTTCTCGCTGGATCAAAGTCAAAGACATAGGCATTTTCCTTTCTGAGGGTCTTTCCATCTTCCACAAAAAGGCATGGGTTTTGGGACCTAAAGGCAGCCTGCATGTATAGAGATGGACTCTTCACATTGCTAAGCATTAAAACACCAGTCCACTCTGGAATTGTGATGCCAGTAGTAAGTTGACCAACAGAAAGAGTAATAGTCTTGTCATTTTCCCTTATAGCCTTTACAACCTTGTCATAGGACTTTTCAAACTCTTCCTCATCATCAAGCTTGCCATCGCCAGCAGCAATTACAATTTCATAATCGCTAAAGACAGGATTTTCCCTAAGCTTTTTGCCCATAGCCTTGGCAGAATCAACCCTATCCATAAGCCAAAAAGTATGCTTTAATTCCTTCCTAAGTTCAGGCGTAGAGAAAGGAAACTTTTCCATAGAAGTCAAGGCATCTAAAAATTTATCAACATCATCTTCATAATAAAACTTGCCATTTTCGCGAGTTTTGAAAAATTCATTTAGGTCAAAGGCATAATTTTCCCACTCGCCATCAATTTCTATTCCCTCTTTTATATTATCCCTAACAATTTCTGACATCTGGTAAGTAAAAAGATTTAACTTTGGAAGAGGATAGTAAGGATTTTCCTCTTCACTGGCAAGGTCCCAATCCCTTTTTGCCCTTTGCTCATCAGCATAGGTCCAGTTGTAAATAGCATCTTGAGGGAACTTGTCATTGGCAAGAGCCTTAAAAGGGGTGCCAGAAAGATGGAGAGTATAATTTCTGTCAATATTATCAAAGGCAATATCACTCTTATAAGTATCAACACCTTCGTGGGCTTCATCAATAATTAAAATATCCCACAAAATACCAATCCTATTTCCCTTTTCATCTCGCCTGTTGCTAAGTTCCTTTAGCTTGTCAAGGTTTGGGTCGCCGCCAAAATATTTAGAACCCTTGATGTCTTGAAGGCTGACAAATTCAACAGAACCCCTTACCTTGTCTATGTCTAGGTCCAAAAATTCTTCCCTTGTGATGACATGCTTTTTGCCATCAAGGGCAGCAACATGGCTGACAAAATAATAACCAGAATTTGCCCCCACAAACTTGAGATAATCCTCATACCAAGAATTGGCAATGGCAGGTCTATTAGTGACAATCAAAATATTTTTTAAACCCATCTTCATGCACAAGTCATAGGCGGAAATAGTCTTGCCAAACCTTGGCTTGGCATTCCACAAAAATTCCCCATGCAAATTATTTTTAAAATATTCAATTGTCTTTTCTACAGCATCATCTTGCTCCCTGCGCAGTGCATAGGGTATTGGGTCCTCATTGGACTCAAGAACGCCCTTGTTCTCCCTAAAATCATTAAAATAATTTTTGGCAAGATTGGGATCAATCTCGAACCATTCAGTACCAGTCTGTCTCTTTACACCAAGCTTATTTAAGTAACCGTGAAAGTCCTTGTCGGTAAAAGTCTCATAACTTCCCTCATATAGGGCATTCTTGTGCCACTTCAAATCGTACCTAATGCCAGCAGTTTGAGTTTGCTCCCTAATTCTCGTCTCCACATCTCTTTCAGTAAAGCCAATTTTAGTCCAACCCTCGTGGTAGGAAATGCAAGGAGTGGTGTAGGCGTAACATTGTGGAATAACTTCTCTAGTAGTATTAATATTAATCATATTATTCCATCTCCTTAACATTTTTTTCTATAAAATCAATTTCTTCTTGGCTTAAATTATATTTAGCATAAAGTTGCCTGTCGATTTCTGGAATAGACTTGGACCATTCAATGTCAGACTTATTAGTAAAGTCTTGCATTGGCACTTTTGACCAGGTTTCTTTAGTTTTATTATTTTGTGTAACCTTTTTTATTCCTAGCATCGCTCTTGCGAATTTACTTTTAATATACTTGAAACAAGCCTCTGCTTCCGCATAAGTTTTGAAATTGCCAATGCTTATAAAGGTTTGAGTATGCCCGATTAGGGGTTCCCCGATTAGGGGTGTGCTTAAAACCTCACCTATGGCACCTGAGCCATTCGCAGCTGGCAGAATGACCTTGTATGCGTGGAGGTTCCCGTTATCTTCTATAA
This sequence comes from Peptoniphilus hominis (ex Hitch et al. 2025), assembly GCF_040096015.1. Classification (NCBI taxonomy): domain Bacteria; kingdom Bacillati; phylum Bacillota; class Tissierellia; order Tissierellales; family Peptoniphilaceae; genus Peptoniphilus; species Peptoniphilus hominis (ex Hitch et al. 2025). The sequence continues at coordinate 10,399 of NZ_JBBMFO010000034.1, forward strand.
AGTCCTTTAAAACCCATTTATTAACTCTCTCGTTGTTCTGGCGACCAACGATTTGTATATAATCTTTTGACTTTTTATCACTTTCAATTTTATCGTGAAAAATTTCTTCTAATGTATCAAATATCGAGGACACTAATCTTCGTTCTTTTCCATTACTTCCTAATCTTTTTAATAAGTCTTTATAATTATCTTCAATATAATTTAGATTTAGTTTGTTTTGAACATACATTAAATCTCCTATTCCAAGATTTTTCTTTCCTTCTTTCGTTTCAACCTTTTTCAAAATTGATCTTAGTTCATCAAAAGGAGTAAAAGTATCTATGCATCCAAAATTCTTATTAATGTCTCTATAAGATATTGCTACACCACCTTTTATGTCAGTTCCAGGAAATATTCTTTCACTATCTTGGATAAATTTTAAAATTTTAAAATGAGGGTCATTTAACATTTTTTCATTCCATACTCTCGGTGTAGATCCAACATTAAATAAAAATCTAGCTGGAGTTATTAATAAATTCCTTTCAGCTATTTTAAATGAATTATCCATAAAGATATTGTATAAAGCATCACTTCTATTTCTCTTGTCATTATCTTCTTGATAAGGCGGATTGCCAATTACAAAATCAAATTTTTTCATTATATTCTCCTTATAGTCTGTAAATAACTTAGACGAGTTTTCTCGCCAATTTCTAATTCTACAGTAAATGCTTTCTTCTCCATCCTCTTCTTCCAGTCCTCCACTTAAGAGGTCAAAAAAGTTCATCTGCCTTATGTCTTCCTTGGCTGCCCCAAAGGGAACCATGTCCGTCAGACCGTCCATTTGCCAAATATTCCAAGAAATAATATTGGCAAGGTGACGTAAGGTTTTTTTGTCTACTTCTTCCTTCCACCTGTCTTCAAAATATTCAACAAAGGTCATTAAAATGTTGACTCTGGCAATTAAGAGGTTGTCTCCCTGATATTCAAAGCCATAGGTGCTTTCTATTGCCCTTGTAGCCCACTTGATCCATTCATCTTTGGTCCATGTGTTTTCATTTACGACTCTCAGTTTTCTATCTAATATTCCAATTCGATTTATTAGGTCAATTTTTTCTCCAGTAGAAACATCGTATCTTGAAACTAAATAGGGCGCCTCGCCACAAGTTATCTCTAGCTGTCTTGACAAAATATATTTTTCCCAACTTTTGCCCTCTGGGAAATTTATTTTTTCTCTCACTGCTTCCCAGGTCTCGCCCTTTTCTATGTTGAAGACATCTTTTCTTTGGAACCACTCTTGGTCCAGGTAGTTATTCATTTCATTTACTATCCAGCCTGGAGTGAAGACCTCAGCCTTTTTTCTCGTCCTGTCAAGCTGTGCCTCTTGGCTCTTTAGGACTCTTGGCATGATTCGAAAGCCGCTTTGGAAAATTATCTCTGTGATTTCGCTTTTGTCGTCAAATTCTCTGCCAAAGTGTTCGAAGGTATTTGTGGCCCATATTATATTTTTTTTAGTGGTCTTATCCTGTAAAAGTTTTTTCAGTGTCAGCTTTATTGGATAAAGATCGAAATCTATTAGTTTTGACATTTATTTCCTCATTCGTTTGTATTCTCTCTTTTACTATATTGTATCATCTTTGACTTTTAAATTAAATTAAAGTGTAAATCTAGTAAATTTTTTTAAATTTTTTGTGGATTTGTAATTTTTTACGAAAATTTTTTTATTTTTTTCTATTTTTTTTCAGTTTTTTATAAATTTTTTGCCTTTTTTTAGTTTTTCATCATTCTTTTGGTGGTTTTTTTTCATTTTTCTGTAATTTTTTAAAAATTTTTATTTTTTCCGTGAATTTTTTTTATTTTTTTATTGTATTTATGAATTTATTATGCTAAACTTATAACAGATTATTTAATACACTTTTTTAATTAATTTCCTTTTACACGCCGAGATATGCTCGGCAATTTTTTTGCCTTTTTTTATTTTATTAAGAATTTTTTATAATTCTCAGCGGCAAATTTTTTCAAATTATAAAATTTTTCCCAAAAAAATGACGCCAGGGACAAGTCCTTCACGTCATGCTTTTAATTTATTTACTTTTAATTTTTTTAACTTTAAGGCTCTTCTCTTAAGTGTCCCACTGCAAGAATAAGATTTCGCCCTTTTCCTCGTCTATTATGAGGGCGATGAAGTTGCCATACATATTATGAAAGACATTGTCAGATGTTGCTTTAAAGTAAACTTCATTATTCAAATCAATAGAAGTGTCAAAGCCCCTTTCTCTTACTTTTAAAAGGCAAGTATTGATTTGAGAAATTTTATTGTCATCCCTTTTCACCTTATAGTCTTCAAGGTCATTTTCTATCTCTTTTATATCAGCTTTGTCTACAGAAAATAAAATTGCAGCCTCGCCGTCTCCGTGAAAGTCTGGCTCCTTATAAAGCTGTCTTACTCTCTTCACACTTTTAGGAAAGCTTATGCCAAATTTATTTTCCACTTCCTTTACTGACTGGTCTCTGTTGTCTGAAAGTAAAAATAAAAGAGGAATAGATGCCAGAAAAATTATGGACATTATAATTAAAACTCTTTTAAATTTTTTATCACTCATCTTCATCACCTTGGTACCTTAAAATATCGCCCACATCACAATTTAATACTCTGCAAATTTCTGAAAGTGTGGAAAATCTTATGGCCTTGGCCTTATTTGTCTTTAAAATCGAAAGATTGGCTATGGTTATACCAACTTGCTCAGATAATTCTGTCAAAGACATTTTATTTTTTGCAAGTTCCACATCTAAATCAACAATTATTTTTCCCATGGTCCACCTCAAATCGTCAGATCATTTTCTTCTTTTAGGGCGATTCCTTCTTTGATCAAATCGCATAATAGAAGAAAAATTTGCGCGATTAGCATGGCAACAATTGCTCCCCCAATAAAAATTAGGTTAGTAATTGAGCCATCTAGGTTAAAATTTGTGTAAATTATGGAAAGAATTGCCAAGAAAAAAATTCCTATAAAGGAGAGGGCTATGACTTGAAGGTCAAATAACATTCCTCTCTCAAAAATTTTGTCATCACCATATTTTTTTAGGGCAAAAAGTCCAAATAATAGGGCAAGAATTAAGGCGAGGATTATTCCCTGGCACAAAACTAGCATGGGATACTTCATGTTCATGAACATTGGATAAATTTTTGCCATGAAGCTAGACATTTTTATCAGTCCATAAGAGCCTCCCGCCAAAATAAATAGGGCAATGAAGAGGAGCCCACCAATAAATTTTACTCGTAATGATTTCATAATAACCTCCCTTTTCTAGAAGTATATCACTTTATTTAATGAATTACAATAATTTTTTATCGTTTATCAATAAATTATATTGGGCGTAAATTTTTTTTCTTATAATTTTAAATCCTTGACAAAAATATTTTAGGGCATAAAAAAAGTCTGTAGGAAAACCCACAGACCTTTTTAGGAGAAGATTCTTATGTTTTATTTTGCCTTAACTTGTGCCTTTAAAGCAGCAAGTTCTTTCTTCATTTCTTCAATTTCTTTCTTAAGAGCTGCATCAACTTCAACTTTTGCTTTTTCTTCTTTTAGTTTTGCAACTTCTTCCTTAAGAGCCTTAATTTCTTTTTCAGAATCGCTCTTTATCTTGTTAACCTTTCTGTCAAGGCTTGTTTTAGCTTTCTTTGCATCGTCAAGTCCCTTAGTAAGTCCTTCGACTTCACCCATGAATTTTTCTGCATCGCTAGCAGTTGCAATTGGAAAATCTTTTAATCTTTCTGCAACTTTTTCCATGTAAGATTCTTTATTTTTTTCTACAATATCTAAAATTTCTTGAACTTTTTCCTTATATTCATTAGAGTTTACAAGTTCTCTATAAGCTTTTTCAAAATTACTCATGTAGAATTTGAAGAAATCTGCGAAATCTTCTAGTGAAGCTTCAGATTCAAGTCCATTGATATAAGCTCTTTGAGCCTTTAAAGCTGTTTCTTGATTTTTCTTTTCAAGGAATAAATTGAAATCTAAAAGTTTAAGTTCAAGGTCAAGATAATTTTGTAGTTCTCTCCTTGTTTTTTCCTTGTCTTCTGGACTTACGCCAATAGTTGGCATTTCAAAAATCTTGTCCAAAATTCCTTGGTAAAAATCTTTTACATCTGCAACTAATAATTCTGGTCTATTTTGAATTGCTTTTTCATAAAAATCAATAGACTTCTTTGAATTTTCTATGGCAGGTCTAATAAATTTTTCTAAATTAAAGTTTTCAAGAACTCTATAATAGCTATCTGGAATTCTCTTGTAGAAATATTTTTTAGACATTTCAACTAACTCGTCGCTATAAAGTTCAAATAACTCAATTAATTTATTTTGAGCTGAAACAAGATCTAGGTCCTTATAAAAATCACCATAAGCAAGGTAAAGTTTGTTTAAAAATTCCATGTTTTTGTTGTAAGAATCCAAAGATTCCTTGTAACCAGGAACTTGTTCAAAGAAATCTTTAAAATTATTTTCAAAATTTTCATTGATTTCTCTGTAGTTCTTGAAAAAGTCCATTGGGTTTTTAAAGTTGTTTACAAACATATTTCCAGCAAAGGGATTGAAATCTCCAAACTTAAAAGATTCCATAAATTTGCTATAAGCTTCCTTTTGATTTTCAAAAATATTTTTTTGCATTTCCATCATATCTTCAAAAAAATTTTTATTTTCCATTTTTTCCTCCTTTTAATACCTTTCCACTAAAATTTGTCTTCAATATTTTGCTTTACTAGATTATAACGACAAAAGACCTCCAGGTCAAATAATGACTACCTTTTCCTGTATAATAATTTAAATTTTACAAAATTATTACCCATCTGTTACTTATTTTTGTTCTAAAATATTTTTGTATTATAATAATACCCAAATAAAGCAATTATTATTTATATTTCGTAACATATTTTTCTTAATTCAAACTTTTAGTAACAAAGTTCTTTTTATTTAAAAAAAGTGTTCATCCTTTCTCTATTTTACAACCTTCCTTTATTAATCTCAGCTACTATGTTATAATATAAGTAAGAAAAAATTTATGTAGGGGGAGGACATACATATTATGGAAAAACCTTGGGAGTTTGACGATTTTATATTTGATGGCGATGTGCTAAAGGGAATGACAAGAAAGGGCAAAGACAAAATCAAAAATGAAGAATTATTTGATATGGTAGTGCCTACTGAAGGACCAGACGGAACTAAAATAAGAGTTATTGGAGAACAATGCTTCTTCAGAAGAAAACTTAACTCAGTTGTAATTCCTGAAACTGTTGAAGAAATTAGGTACGAAGCTTTTGGCGTTAACAACTTAACTGAAGTTGAAATTCCAGATTCAGTAAAAAAATTAGATGCTTACGCATTCTACAGAAACAAATTAACTGATGTTAAAATGCCTGAAGAATTAGAATACATTGGCGACAATGCTTTCTCATTAAATGAAATTGGCGAAATTGAAATTCCTGAAACAGTTAAATTTATTGGAGTAAGTGCTTTCTACAAAAACAAACTTACAGAAATTAACTTACCAGAAAATATTGAGGAAATTGACATGTATGCTTTCAGAAAAAATAATATCACTGAAGCTCATGTACCAGCTGGAATGAAAAAATTTGACGAAAGAGCATTTGAAGAAAATGTTGTTGTAAAAAGAGACTAATAAAAAAATGACAAAAGACTGTTGCTTGATGCAGCAGTCTTTTTATTTTGCATAATTATTTTGAATCTATAATATCTGTAAGCTACTATAACCTCTAAATGATATTATAGAGCCAAAAAAAGACGCCCATTATGTGGTGACCCCATAAAGTTGGACCTAATACCAGGACTGGTAGTTTACTAGTTCTGGTATTATTTTATTACTTTCCA
>NZ_JBBMFO010000035.1:0-15263 GCF_040096015.1 Peptoniphilus hominis (ex Hitch et al. 2025)
GCGTCTAAGTATTGATTTTTAAATGAAAAGAGAGACTCGAGTTAACGAGTCTCCCCAATATTTGACATAGAGCCAATTTTTTATGATAAATATAGACTTTAAAAATCCAAGACAAGAAAAAAAGAAGTAGGTCGCCCATACTTCTTTTTAATAGAAACTTCAATTTCCCTTAGTCATTAAATAATTGTAGGCGCCAAGGGCTGCTGTCGCACCTGAACCCTCTGCTATTATAATTTGTTTGAAGGCTGAGTTAGTGCAGTCCCCTGCCCCATAAATTCCTTCAACATTTGTTGCTCCAAATTCATCTACAATTATTTCGCCGCGAGGATTCTTTTCAACAAGGTCAAGCCATTCTGTCATTGGCACAAGACCAACTTGGATAAAGCATCCGTCAGTGGCTTCTTCTATAACTTGTCCAGAGACCCTGTCCTTGTAGGTGATTTTTTCAAGAAACTTTTCCCCACTTAGGGCTTGAGTTTCTGCATTAGTAACTATTTTTACATTTTTAAATTCCCTAAGTTTGTCTTGAAGAAGCTTATCTGCCTTTAATTCAGGCAAAAATTCTAGGACTAGGACTTCTCTTGCTATGCTGGCAAGGTCTATGGCTGCTTCTATGCCAGAGTTTCCTCCACCAATTACTGTAACCTTCTTGCCCCTAAATAGGGGTCCATCACAGTGAGTACAGTAGGCCACGCCCTTGTTCCTAAATTCAATTTCTCCAGGAATGCCAATGAGCCTCCACTTAGCACCTGTAGCTATTACAATAGTCCTTGCGAAGAGATTTCCCTTATCTGTTAGGATCTTTAACTTCTCGTCTCTCTCTATGCCTGTAACTGATAGTCCTTCAATGACTTCTACCTTGTACTTGTCAAGATGTGCCTTGACATCCTCCATATACTTGGGACCCTCTGTGTAGGCTATGCCCGTAATATTTTCTATGGCAAGAGTTTCCTTTACTTGACCGCCAAATTCCTTGGCTACAAGAGCAGTCCTTATCCCCTTTCTCGCTGCATAGATGGCTGCTGTCGCCCCACCAGGGCCTCCACCTATTATCAGGCAGTCATAAATAGGTTTTTCTTCAAGCCTTAGGTCAACTTCTTCCTTCTTTATCTTATTTAAGATTTCATTTAAGGAAATTTTTCCACTGTTAAAGACTTCTCCATTTACATAAGTTGTTGGCACTGCAAGTACACCAAGGTCTTCAACATAGTCAGTGAAGACAGACCCGTCCACCATTGTGTGGGAGATCTTTGGATTTAGGACTGCCATAATATTTAGGGACTGAACTACTTCAGGGCAGTTGTGGCAAGATAGGCTGACCATGGTTTCGAAATTCATTTCATCCTCTATTGCCATAATCCTTTCCCTAGTCTTGTCATCAATCTTTGGTGGGCGACCCCCAACTTGTAGGATGGCAAGTATAAAGGACTCAAACTCGTGTCCAAGGGGTATGCCTGCAAAAGTGATTCCACTACTACTATCTGATAAAAGGCTAAAGCTTGGCTTAAACTTTAGGTCCCCCTCCTTTATTTTTATTTTGTCAGAAAGTCCCCCTAGCTCATCTAAGAACTTTTTTAAGTCCCTTGAATTTTCTGTATCATCAAGGTCTACTGAAATTACAACCTCCTTTTCAAGAAGCTTAAAATATTCAGCAACCTGATTTTTTAAATTTTGATCTAACATTAGATCTTGCCAACTAGGTCTAGTCCTGGAGTTAAAGTCTTGCCAGATTGCTTCCATTTTGCTGGACATACTTGGCCAGGATTGTTTCTTACAAATTGTCCTGCGCGAATCTTGTCAATAACTTGACTTGCATCACGGCCAATGCCATCTGCATTGATTTCCAAAGTTTGGATCACTCCATCTGGATCAATTATAAAAGTAGCCCTTTGTGCAAGGCCTGCTTCTTCATCAAGTACATCAAAGTCCCTTGCAATTGACTTGTGGGGGTCAGCCAGCATTGTGAACTCAAGCTTACTAATAGCTTCAGAGTGGTCATGCCATGCCTTGTGAACGAAGTGAGTGTCAGTTGACATAGAGTAAACTTCAGCTCCCAGTTCCTTTAACTTTCCATATTGTTCTTGCATGTCTTCAAGTTCAGTTGGACATACAAAAGTAAAATCAGCAGGGTAGAACATTAAAACTGTCCACTTGCCTTCAAGGTCCTTGTTAGAAACCTCTACAAACTCTTCCTTGCTAGGGGCATAACCCATAGTTTTAAACTCAGGTATTTTCTTTCCTATTTGTGACATATTGTCCTCCTTATATTTTTAAAGTTTATTTGATATTCTCTATCAATTTATCTATACCCGCAAAAACTCGGGATTTTTAAATATATAATCTTTTTAATCTTAAATTCCCCTGTATAATAAAAAAAGAAGTATGACATCCATACTTCTCTTCCACTATATTTTCTATTTTAAATTTTCATCTTCTATACCAAGAGGAATTATACTCTCGTAAGCTTTGCCATCAACAGAAATTTTTTCTATCTTCACCTCAACAGAAAAAGATTTTTTTAAATTCTCTCCATTTAAAACTTCTCTAGTCTCTCCAAACTTATAAGTCTTGTCGTAATTTAATAGAATACATTTGTTGGAAATTTTTAGGGCATGCTCTGGATAGTGGGTGTTCATGACAATAATCACTCCACTTTCAGAAAGTTTTTTTATTAAATCTAAAATAATAATTTGGTTTTTGTAGTCAAGACCGCTTTCTGGCTCGTCTAAAATAATTATTTGTGGATCCTTGACAAGGCTTCTGGCTATTAAAAGCATTTGCAGTTCTCCACCACTCATTTCATTGGCAAGCTTGTCTGCAAGATGGTCTATCCCTATCATCTTCATGACTTCCCTCGCCCTCTCAATTTCTCTTTGACTAGGTCTTTCAAAAATATTTAAGGATGAAGTTGACCCAAAAAGGACCATTTCAAGTCCAGTGTAGGAAAAGGAGAAATTCCTCTTTTGTGGAATGTAGGAAATTTTTGACCAGACTTCTCTTTCCTTCATGGCAGAAATATTTTTGCCATCAATAAAAGTCTCGCCCCTAGTCCAAGGAAGAAGTCCCGTCAAACACTTTATGAGAGTTGTCTTTCCCACTCCATTGGGTCCAAGAATTGAAAGGACGTCACCATCACCTAGAGAAAAATTTATGTCCCTTAAAATATAGTCTGTCTTTTTAAATTTAAAAAATCCCTTGGAAACTTCTAATTTCATTTAAATATTCCTCCAGACCTTCTCATTAGCATTATAAAAATTGGCGCTCCAATAATTGCAGTGAGAACTGAAATTGGAAGCTCAATTACAGAAACTGTCCTTGATAGGGCTTCAATTAAGACCATAAAGGCTGCACCAAAGCTTATGCCAAAGGGCAGAGTGTAAAGATTATTTGCCCCAATGAGCATCCTAACGAGATGGGGAATGATAAGGCCAATCCAACCAATTTGCCCGCAAATGGATACGCTAGATGCAGTTATTATTGTTGAGGCCAGTATAAAAATAAATCTAGTCCTCTTAACATTTACGCCAAGAGACCTTGCCTCTTCCTCTGATAGGGAAAGGAGATTTAAACTCCAGCTCATCTTATAAATTACAAAAATTGAAATTAAAATGAGGGGTCCTGCCAAGACTAAGTTCTTGTAAGAAGTCCTGCCAAAGGAACCCATTAGCCAATAAGTAATTTGTGGCAGCTTGTCCATGGGGTCAGCTGTGTACTTTAATAGGGAGCTAAAGGCATTGGCAAGAGAAGATACAATAATCCCAGCCAAGACTAGCATGACAATAGAGGACTCATCTCGCCTCACAAGATTTATGGTGATAAAAATTGAAATGAGACCAGTAGCAAGGGCGATGACTTGAATGCCCATAGTGCCAAGGGAAAGTAAAATCCCAATAATTGCGCCAAGGCTTGAGGCACTTGTCACTCCCAGTATATCTGGTGTCGCCAGTGGATTTGAAAAGAGAGCTTGAAAGGCAATGCCTGCTACAGTAAGACCTGCACCCACTATTAGGGCAGTGAGAATCCTTGGCAGCCTTATCTTAAAAATTAAGGACTCCATCATAGGGTCCAAGTCTCTTCTTAATATGTAATTTTTAAATAAATTTATTATTTCAGAAATATTTACCTTCATCCTGCCCATAGAAAGTGCAAGGAGTGCACAGACTATGGGAAGAATGAATAAAATAAGATACACAGAGAGACGGAGTTTCCCGTCATCTCTAGTGCAATATTTTTTTATCATATATTAAACATGTCCTCAATTTGCTCATCAGTAAGTTCATAATTGTACCATTTTTGGTAGTAGTCTTTAATAACTTTCTTCAAGTCGTAGTCCTTAAAGGCATCTGGATAAGTTTCGCTAGCTAGCCATGCAAGAACAAGTGGAGCATCTGGGTTTGGTGTAAGCCAGTTCCACATGCCAAGCTTTGAGTTGTAAACTCTCTTGTCCTTAACAGATTTTAAATTAGAAAAATCAAAACCTTCAACAGAATTGTTGTAGACATCTTCTGTCTTAATATTTAAAAGACCAGGTCCGTCAAGATAAAATACATCTGGGTTCCAAGAATAAATTTGTTCAACATTTACCTTGGCATAGCCCTTTGCTTCTTCTGCCACATTTTTTACCTTTAGTCTCTTTAGCCAGAAGTCGCCAAAAGTTCCCTTGCCGGCAACAATTGGAGTGCCTTCTTGATACTTCCAAAGGATCATGCCACTAGGTCTTTTTTCATCAGGAACTTTCGCAATTCTTTCTTCAACATCTTTTACAATTTCATTGCCAGCTGCCAAGAAATTATCCATCTTTCCCTTTTCGCCAAAGACATCTTCAAGAAGCTTTAGCCACTCGCCATACCTATTTATTGGGTCAGCAGGAGTGTCTGCTCCCATAGTTACAAAGCCAATACATGGTACTCCAGTCTTAGATAGCTTTTCGTATCTATCTTGGTTTTTTGCATTGTAGAAAATTACATCTGGCTTTAACTTCATAATTTCTTCCACATTGATGTCTGATTGACCTTGAACAGTGTTACTTGCATCTAAAAGTTCTGGTGCCATGTCCTTTAAAACTGTTTCAGAGATAACTTGCTTTAAGGAACCAGCATAGCCCACGATGTAAGGAGCCTTACCTTCATTGTATGCCATGTAAGTTGAAAGAATTGGCACTTGGTCAATTACAATCTTTTCAATTTTATTTGGCACCTCAACTTCGTGACCTGCATGGTCCACCACCTTATGGCTTCCAGCCTCATCTTTTGTAGCAACTTTTTCTTCTGTAGAAACATTATTTGTTCCTGCATTTTTTTCTTCGCTATCTTCTTTTTTACCGCATCCGCCTAAAATTCCTGCCATCATTATAAAAACTAAAAGCAGGCTTAGGATCTTTTTAAACTTTAAATTTTTCATATTTTCTTCCTTTCTTTATAAAATTAATTATTTTAAAACAAATAACCCTCTTTATATTATAATACTCTTGGAAAATTTTTTAAGTAAGTTATGAAATAAAATAATTTCATTAAATCTAGGACTGATAAATACTTTAATAATTTTGGGGTATGATATAATTATGATGAATAATTAATAAATTTTAGGAGGAACTATGAAAATATTATTATTGATGAAAACTGTTCCTGACACAACTAATGCGAGAATCGATCCAGAAACTAATAACTTAATTAGAGATGGAATTAAAACTATAATAAATCCATCTGACCTATGCGGATTGAAGTTTGCATTAAATATATCAGAACAAGTAGAAGAAGATGTACAGATTGATGTCCTAACTATGGGCCCACCATCTGCAGAAAAATATTTGCGTGAATGTATCCAAATGGGTGCAGAAGAAGCCTACCTATTGGCAGGACTTGAATTTAAAGGTTCTGACACAATAGCAACTTCTTATGCCCTTGCTGAAGCAGCAAAATCAATTGGAGATTACTATATTATCTTTACTGGCGACCAAACAATGGACGGCGACACTGGACAAGTTGGTCCCCAAGTAGCAGAAAGACTTGGCATGAACCAAGTAACTTATGTCTCAGACATTAACTATGTAGACGGCGAATTTGAAGTTAAGAGAAATATTGGCACAGGCATTGAAACTGTAAAACTTTCCACTCCTTTTGTTGCATCTGCACTTAAAGGCTCTGTAAATAAACCTTCAAAGTTTGCCTTAAAGAGAAGCAAAATTGCCAAAGAAAAAGAAATTCACGAAATGACTCCATCTTCTCTTGGACTTGACCTTGAAAAACTTGGACAAAAGGGGTCTCTTACAATTGTAAAAGATTTGTCTGCTCCAAGAAAATCTGAAGCAGGAAACCTTATTGACAAGGGCTCTGCCAAAGAAAATATAGAAGAAGTCATAAAGATCTTAGAAGATAAGAAAATATTAGTGTAGGTGATAAAATGAAAAAAGGAAATATTTGGGTAGTAAACGAAGCTTCAGAAGGTTCACTTTCACTTATTACTAAAGAAACTATGTCAAAGGCAAGAGAACTTTCTGATGAATTAAATAAAGAACTTGTAGCTATTGAAATTGGCTACAAAAATGAAGAGCTTGCAAAGGAATCAGGCTACTATGGTGCCGACAAGGTAGTAAAAGTAGATGACGAACTTTTAGAAAATTACAATACTCTTGCCTATGCAAAAGTATTAGAAAATTTAATGGAAAAATACGATCCAGCAATTGTAATGCTGCCAGCCAGCCACAATGGTCGTGACTTGGCAGGTAGAGTTTCAGCAAAAAGAGGAGTTGGACTTGTTGCCGATTGCTCAAGCGTTGAACTAACAGAAGATAAGGCCGACATCAAATGGATAAGACCATCCTTTGACGGAAAATTATTCTGCGATGTAAGAATTTTATCTGAAACAATGATGGCAACTATTGGAAGAGGCTCTTTTGTAGAAGCTCCTCGCGACGAAAAAAGAGAAGTTGAAATAATAAAAGAAGAAGCTGGACTAAGTGAAGAAGATGTTAAGACAAAATTCATTGATTTTGAAAAAGCTGACATCAATCCACTTCTTGATAAACTTCTTAATTCAAAGGTAGTTGTATCTGGCGGTAGAGGACTTGGAGGCCCAGAAAACTGGCACCTAGTAGAAGAACTTGCAGATACCCTTGGCGGTGCAGTTGGAGCAACTAAAGCCGTAACAGACCTTGGCTGGTGCGACAAGGACCTACAAGTCGGTGTAACTGGCGTCCAAGTAAAACCAGACCTATACATTGCCCTTGGCATCTCTGGAGCCATCCAACACACAAAGGGCATGGAAAATTCTGCAACAATTATTGCCATCAACAACGACCCAGATGCAGCAATCTTTAACACAGCATCCTACGGAATAGTTGACGATTTATTTAATATAGTTCCAGACTTAATAGAAGAAATAAAAAATAGAAAATAAAATAAAATAATTTAACTTGAAAAGCTTGGTGAAATTTTACTCTCACCAAGCTTTTTAGATAAATTTAAGATTATAGATTTCTTCTTAATGAAGAGAAGCATCTACAATAGCGCTACCTAATATTATTGCCATAACTATATTTGAGCAAGCTATTATTATACTCCCAATAATTATAGAAGTTCCAATTTTATGTTCACTTTTCTTTTCCATACTCTCACCTCATATAACTTTTTGTGATTTACATTAGTATCTTTTATATGTATTTTACCCGTCTATTTATCCATAAAACTTAAACTTAATTTTTTTATTTATTCCAAGATATCCGACTCACTGGACAATGGTCTCTATTCGGTCGCATGGCTGAGACTTGATCAAATTTCTGCAAGAAATTTTGATAAGTCTGCCCGCAGATTTTTGCTTGCCAAAAATCTGTGTTCCTTTATTATAGCTGGATAAGATTTTTCATCAGCTCATGCTTCGCTAAGGCTCGCATAGGCTGAGACTTGGTCAAATTTCTGAAAAGAAATTTTGATAAGTCTGCCCGCAGATTTTTGCTTGTCAAAAATCTGTGTTCCTTTATTCTCACCACAAAACCATAAAAACAGAGACTCGTCTCTGTTTTTCTTATCATTAAAAGGACCTATTGAGGGAGACAATAGGTCTAATAAATTTATTTAGTTCAAAACAACATTCGCCTTAAAATAAGCCTTCTATAACTTTCATTGCAAGAGGCATTAGGATTACAGTCACAAGACCTGCCACTGCAATTGAAAGTCCACTCATGGCACCTTGGATCTCTCCAAGCTTTCTCGCTTCAGATGTTCCAACTGCGTGAGAAGATGTACCAATGGCAACACCTTGTGCTGTTGGGTCCTTTATCCTAAAGAGCTTTATGATCATTGGCGCAATAACTGCACCAGTCACCCCTCTTATTACTACAAGCACTGCAGTAATGGCAGAGGCGCCGCCATACTCTTCAGAAAGAGAAATTGCAATTGCAGTTGTAATTGATTGTGGAGTTGCAGACACAACTATGTTTTTGTCAAAGCCAGCCATGTGGAAGACAAAGACCACAAATAACATTGCAATTACAGAGCCAAGTACCGTTCCTGAAAGAATTGGGATTAAATTTTTCTTTAGTTCAGGCAAATTTTCGTACAAATCAACAACCATTGCTACTGTGGCAGGAGCGATGAAGAACATTATAAAGTCTCCACCCTGCTTATAATCTTCGTAGGGTATTCCTGTCACCTTTAAAAATAAAATACATAGGGCAATGGATATTAGTAGAGGATTGGCCAAAGGAGTTTTTAATTTTTTGTTGATCATCTTGCCTATTTCAAAAGTTGCAAAGGTCAAAATGATGCCAAAGTATTTGTTACTAAACATCTTTCCTCCTTTGTAAAATTTCTATAATTTTACCAGTAAGTCCCATTGTTATAGCTGTGCCAAGGACTACTAGAACCACGAGTAGGCCAGCCTTTCCCCTTATCTCGTCATAGGAATTTATAATGCCAACGCCTGCTGGCACAAACAAAATCGCCAAATTTTGTAAAATTCCGTTGGAAGTCTTTTTAACATCGTCGGGTTTTATTATTCCAACTGCAAAGGCTATGAAGAGATAAATCATACCATATACAGCTTCAGGTATTGGGAAATTTATAAGGTGTCTAGTCACTACTCCAAGCATTAAGCAGACACATAATATTACAAATTCCTTTAAATAGTTCATAAGTCACCTATGCGTTTTCTTTAATTTTTTTCACTTCTTCAATAAGTAGTGGAAGAATAACTTTACAATCTCCAACTATTCCCACATCAGCTAGCTTAAATATAGGAGCGTCTTCGTCCTTATTTATTGCTAGGATAAAACCAGAGTTTTCCATGCCAGAAATGTGTTGCACTGCGCCAGAAACTCCACAGCCAATGTATAGGGCTGGTGAAACAATTTTACCAGATTGACCAATTTGTGAAGCCTTTGGAAGAACTCCATCGTCAATTACTGGTCTTGTTCCAGATATTGGAGCACCAAAAACATCAGCAAGTTCCTTAACAAGTGGGAAGATTTCATCAGATGATGCACCTCTACCACAAGTTACTATTACTGGAGCATCTTCAAGATTTATTTCAGCACCTGCTGCCATTACCACATCTCTTATGATTGATTTTATGTCCTTAACTTCATCAATATTTTCTTCTACAAGATTTCCTACGCCATTTAGATCCTCTCTCTTGTCAAAGGATCCTGCTCTCACTGTGATAATTCTTGGAGCCTTGTTTAGCTTTGATTCAGTTAAAACAGTTGCCCCATAAGAAGGACTTACATAAAGGACTTCTTCTCCTTCAAATTTAATTTCCATTACATTTGTAAGAGAAACTGTGTCAAATGTGGCAGCAACATTTGGAGCCAAGTCCTTGCCGTCTAGTGTACCTGGGATAAATATGTCTTCACAATCATATTTTTTAGCCACTTCAACAATAATATTTGAGAAGTCTTCCATGTTGTAGGCGTCTCTTTTTACAAGTACAATATCACTTGCTCCTGCTCCCTTAATTTTATTTAATTCATCATCTTTTAATTCTTCTGTAATTAAAGCAAGAGATTTATTTCCCTTTTCAACTGCAATTTCACTTGCCTTAGATAGAGCTTCTAAAGAAAGTTTAATAGGAGCACCCTCTTTAATTTCTATATAAGTTAATATATTTTTCATCTTTTCCTCCTATAAAACCTTTTGTTCCTTCATGATTGCAATAGCCTTTGCTACGCTATCTTCTGGCTCTTCTTCTTGAATCTTAACTCCAGCTTCCCTCTTCTTAGGTTCAAAGTCCTTAATCTCTTCAAGAGTTAAAGAAGAGTAACAAGTAACTTCAAAGTCTTCAATCTTTTGTCTTCTTGCAGCCATCTTTGACTTTATAGTAGGGTATCTTGGTTCATAATCTGGCTTAGCAATAGTTACAACGCATGGAGTTTTTGTTTCAATTTCTCTATAGCCACCGTCAATTTCTTGCTTAGTGATAAGTTTGTCCCCATCTAATTTCATTTCGATAACAGATGTTACAACGCCAAGATCAGATTTATTGGCAAAGTAAACTCCAACTTGTGAGCCTTCAGCGTCAGTAGTTTCCTTGCCGAAGCATACAAGGTCAAATTTGCCAAGTTCTTCTTCCAATTTCGCCTTTGCGCCCATAAGTATTTCTGTAATCATTTTTGCATCAAGATTTCTATAATCATCACGCTTTACTAAGTATGCCTTGTCAGCTCCAACAGCTAGACAGTTTTTAAGTGAATTTTTAACATCTTCACCGCCAATAGAAAGAACAGTTACTTGTCCTTCAACTTCTTCCTTTAACCTTACAGCCATTTCAAGGGAGTAAGTGTCAAAGGCATTAACAACAGGTGTGATGGAATCTATTGCAGCTCTGTCATCAACGACAGAAACTGCAACTGAATCATCAGGCACTTCTTTTATACAAACTAAAATATTCATTCTTAACCTCTCAATAAATTATTAGCAACAACAATTCTCAAAATTTCGTTAGTACCTTCAAAAATTTGGAAGATCTTTGCATCTCTTAAAAGTTTTTCAACAGGATATTCTCTGCTGTAGCCATAACCGCCAAATAGTTGGATAGCATCTTCAGCCACTCTCATAGCTATATCAGAAGCATAACATTTTGCAATTGCAGATTCTCTATTGTAGCTTAGACCCATGTCCATTCTTGTAAGTGCATTTGCAACCATTTGTCTTGCAACTTCAGTTTGAATGTCCATGTCAGCAAGTTTAAATTGAATAGCTTGGTTTGCATTAATAGCTTTGCCAAATTGGATTCTTTCACTTGTATATTTTTTAGCTTCGTCAATTCCTCTTTGAGCAATACCAACAGCTATACAACCCATCCAAGCCCTAGCTTGGTCAAGAGTCTTCATGGCAATAGAAAAGCCCTTGCCTTCTTCGCCAATAAGATTTGATGCAGGAATTCTACAATCTTCAAGGACAACATCAGTTGTGTTAGAAGTTCTAATTCCCATCTTGTCTTCTTCCTTGCCTGAGCTTAGTCCAGGAGTTCCAGCTGGCACTAAGAACATAGAAAGACCCTTTACTCCCTTAGATTTATCAGTTGAGGCAGTAATACAATAATAAGATGCAACAGCGCCATTAGTGATGAAGCACTTTCTTCCGTTAAGCACATATTCGTCGCCATCTTTTACAGCAGTAGTAGTTCCTGAACTTGCATCAGAACCAGCGCCTGGTTCAGTAAGACAGAAAGCACCAAGTCCGCCTTCCATAGCTATGTCAGCAACATAATTTTTTTGTTCTTCGCTACCTGCAATAAGAACTGGTTTCATGCCAAGTCCTGATGCAGAAATAGTAGTGGCAAAACCAGCGTCAGCCTTTGCCATTTCTTCAAATAGAGCAGCAATATCCACTCTTGAAAGACCAGGTCCACCTAATTCTTCAGGCACTTCAAGAGCAAAGTATCCTTGTTCCTTTGCCATTTCGTATAAGTCTTCTGGCCATTCACCAGTTTTATCTGCTTCTTTACAAACTTCAACAACTTCCTTCTCACAGAAGTTTCTAACATCTAAAAGCAAGTCCTTTGCTTCTTCAGAAATTAAATATGACATCTTTATCCCCTTTTTCCTATTAAATAACTTTATTAAATAACTTTATTTGGATTTAAAATCATGTTAGGGTCAAATACCTTTTTAATGCCTCTCATTAATTCAGTATTAACATCCCCTTCGAACATCTTCAAGAATTCCTTCTTACCAAAGCCAATTCCGTGTTCACCAGAAATTTGTCCGCCCATTTCATAAGCCTTTCCATAAATGTCCTTCATGAAGACTTCAACTTCTTTGACAAATTCTTCTTTTTCCATGTCATTTGAGCAAGTGTAGATGTGTAAGTTGCCATCGCCTGCGTGACCAAAGCTCTTAACTTCAAATGGGAAGTCCTTAGCTCTTTCGTTTACATAGTGAACATACTTAGCAATCATGTTAATTGGCACAACAACATCACATTCATCAAGAAGTTTAGTTTGTGATTCAATAGCTTCAAGGAAAGATGATCTTGCAGCCCAAGCTTCTTTAATCTTGTTTGGAGTGTCAGCAACTAAAATATCAATTGCTCCAGCTTCCATAAGAACTTCAGCAGCTTCTTCTATAATGTCGTTAAGTTCATCTTCATCATTTCCATCAAAAGTAATAAGAAGGTAAGCTCCAATGTCAATTCCTTCTAATTCCTTAGGGAAAGTAGATTTTCCAATATAAATTTCAGACATATTAACAATTTCTTTTTCCATAAATTCAATAGCTTGTGGGTTTAAGTGAGCCTTGAAAAGTTGTGGAACAGTTGAAATACAAGTATCAAGGTCTTCGTAAGGAACGATTAGAGAAATAGTTTCCTTTGGAGCAGGAATAATCTTTAAAGTAAGTTCAGTGATAATTCCTAGAGTTCCTTCAGAGCCAATGATTAAGTCCTTTAGAGAATAACCAGTTGAAGTTTTAGATACAGTTGCACCAAATTGAGTGATTTCACCAGTAGGAAGAACAACTTCCATTGAACGCACATAGTTTCTTGTAGTGCCATACTTAACAGCTCTCATGCCACCAGCGTTAGTAGCAACATTTCCCCCAAGAGTTGCAAACTTTTCACCTGGATCAGGTGGATACATATAACCTCTAGTCAAGCAGTCTTCAGCAAGATCGTTTAATAATACACCTGGCTCAACTTTAACAACCATGTTTTCTTCATCATAAGCAAGAATTTTATTCATTGATTGCATATTAAGCATTACGCCGCCAAATCTTGAAACACCAGCGCCAGTAAGACCAGTGCCAGCACCTCTTGCCAATACTGGAATTTTATTTTCGTTACAAATTTTTACGATCTTTGAAACTTCTTCTGCAGAAGTAACATCAACAACAAGATCCGGTTGTCCTTCGCCATAAATTGGCATTTCATCGTGGAAGAAGTCAATATTGATTTCTTCGCCAACATATACTTTGCCGCTAACAGCAGCCTTAATGTCCTCAATAACCTTATCAGTTACAGAATTATAATTTGCCATGTTTCCCTCCAAATTTTTTAAAAATATTCTTCTTGTTTTTATTATATAACCTAATTGTAAAAAAACGGTTTATTGGCACTTGCAAGAACTTGAATCATAGTGACATTATTTGACTTTTATTCAACAAAACAATATAATTTAAACATATTATTTTAAGAAGGGAGAAAAATATGTGGCACTTTAGACAAGTTTTTAAAATTTTAACAGACATGACAAATACCAAGCTTTCCACCCTTGCCTACGCCTTGAACTACGACATATCCTACATAAGCAAGTGGAACAGCGGCAAAAAAATTCCGTCATCAAAAAATATTTACACCATAAATAGAAAACTTGCGCCCCTATTTGCAAGAGCCCTTATAGAAGAGGATAAGACCAAGGATTTTCTCCTTAACTTTGATATAAAAAATTTAGAAATTCTAAAAAAAGACCAGGAAAAGGGACTAGAATTTTTAATTTATAAGCTCCTAAATGAGTCCTACGCATACACAAATTCCGATGCAGTGGAAGAAAGACCACAAGGCACAAATTTCATTTTCAAAACATCTAGCGTGGAGAGCGATTTAAAGGAAATTCTAGAAAAATTAATTTTGGAAAATAGAGACCTTGACATCTGGGCAACCTTTGACATCACAAGTCCCTATGCAGACATACTCATTCAGAGCCTAAAAAAAATTGCAAGGGATGTAGAAGTTAACC
This sequence comes from Peptoniphilus hominis (ex Hitch et al. 2025), assembly GCF_040096015.1. Classification (NCBI taxonomy): domain Bacteria; kingdom Bacillati; phylum Bacillota; class Tissierellia; order Tissierellales; family Peptoniphilaceae; genus Peptoniphilus; species Peptoniphilus hominis (ex Hitch et al. 2025). The sequence goes on from NZ_JBBMFO010000035.1 coordinate 14,167, forward strand.
TCCACCTCCTTTGCAAAAAAGATGATATAGAAAAAATAGATCTCTTAAAAATAATTACAGATAACTCATCCATAAACTTAGAATTCTATGAGCGCAGCTACACCCACTGCGACTTCATACTTATAAAGGGCGAGATGTATATAATCATTGCCGAAAGAGAGGACTATTCAACCCTAACTTCAGGAAGAGAACTTGACACCCTCTTTGAAATTTCTTCCTTTATGGACCACTTCTTTGACGGTCTCAACAAAATAATTGTCACAACCTCTGCCCAAGAGATGGCAGAGACAAATTACAGAAAATATTTTTACTCCGACAATGAATTTTTATTCTTGTCAAATTACGGCTTCGAATTTTTGCTGCCCAACAAAGTCATTGACAGAATAGAAGCTTCCCTTGACCAGGACCAAGAAATAAACAAAAAAGAAATTGCCAGCATAAAACTTTTGTGGGAGGAACTTTTTGTTGATGCCAAGATAAATTTCTTGACCACAAGGACTAGCCTCTTAAACTACTTAGAAACAGGCAATATCCTATACTGCTCCACTAAGACAAAACTAAGTCCTAATGAAATAGAAGACCACCTAAAAAACATAATTGAAATCATGAAGAATAACGAGAACATAAACTTTTACATCATAAACGACAACAGAAATCTAAAATCCATGGGCTTAGATAAATTTAATTTCTTCATCAACGAAAACAATATGTTTTTCAAAAAAATTGAGGGAGATAAATTTAGCACAAAGACATCCATAGTGACAAACATAAAGATTCACAACAAAATCCAAGCTGTCCTAAAAGACCTAATGCATAGCCCTTACAGCAAAAAATATAGGGTCAAGGAACTAGAAAAACTCTTCGCAAAGTACGCTGAAGTCTTCAAAAAAATCTCCCACCAAAAATAAGTGAGAGACAAAAATTAAAAAGATAAAATTTTGCAGAAATAATTAAAAACTAACCAATAAAGAATCGTTGAAAAAGGATGCAGGCACAAAACCCGCATCCTTTTTATTTTCCGATGAATTGCAAATAAAAGTGCGACACCTAAATTAAACTAAGTTCATGTAAAAATAATTCAAATGGAGTTTGATAAT
>NZ_JBBMFO010000036.1:0-13023 GCF_040096015.1 Peptoniphilus hominis (ex Hitch et al. 2025)
AGACTTTAAAGAGAAATTGTTTTGGTATGAAAAATTTTAATTTGTTTAGAAAGAGAATTATGTTTGCTTGTAAGTAGTGATAAAAAACATAAAAATTTCGCAAAACCCCTAGGGGTTTTGTTTGCTATGTTTATTTTTAATAGTTTTTACTTATTTTAGTTTTGATATTCTATTAGCGTCTAAGTATTGATTTTTAAATAAAAAGAGAGACTCGAGTTAAGGAGTCTCCCCAAAATTTGACAAATAGCCTATTTTAATCATTATCTCTTTGCATCAATAATAATTCTACTTTATTTATTTTATTAATAGCAATAATTGAAGATATTGGTCCTAACAAGGTTCCCAAAATTATTACTATTATTAACATTAAAATCATAAGGAATATATTCGGCCTTAAAAAAGGCATATTCAAAAGTGATGAAAATATATTATTGAAAGTTATGCTTAAAACAAAGGAAAGCACAGAACCTATGACTGCACCTGTACCATTAATTAGCATAGATTCAATAAGAACTACTTCACTGAGTTTTTTCTTTGTTGCTCCTAATATCCTTATGGTTGCAAATTCTCTTTTCCTTTCCTTAACTGATAAGGTATTTACAAGACTTAAAATAAAGAAAGCTAGTATCCAAATCAAAGCTATCAATATATACACATATACAAGCATGTTTTTTGCAGAATCTGAAACTTCTGTCATTATTTTTCTTGGCAATAAAGGATACACTTTTTCTTTTTTAAATTCTTCTTTAATAAGTTTTTGAATTGTTTTTGGATCTTTGTTTTTTTCAACTTTTACTAAAATAGAAGATATATCATCTTTTTTTGCCACCGGATGATTAATTATCTTTTCATATTCCTTGGCTAATCTATGAGTTTCTTCTATTGTCATAAAAACTGAATTATCAAAACCCATGCCAGTTTTTGCAAGCCTACCTCTTATCTCAAATTCTTGATTAAAAAATTTAACCTTATGATTAATAGTCCCCACAATGTTAGCACCTACAACAACTTGCCCAGCTTTAATTGGAGTTTTAATCTGTTTTTCAAGCCAAGGTTTAACGCTAAAGTCATCAGAAAAGTCAATTCCTATAACTTGAATGGGAAAAGAACAGCATCCAGCAGAAAGTGTAGCTAGATAAACTTGACCACAGGCTTTTTCAACTCCTGGTATTTTTTTTACTCTATTTAATATATCCTTGTCAAAAAAGAATGTATTAGGTTCTCCCCTTAATATTGCACCTGTAATTTTAGAATCATAACCTTCTGGAACTACTATAATGTCTGCTCCCATCCTATCTGATAGAGATTTCATGCCGTTTTTAAGAGAAAAAATTATAAATGAAGACATGAATAAAATAAAAGTTAAAATTCCTACAAGTAAAATCAAGGTAATTGACCTTGCCTTTTTATTTTCTATATTCTTTTTTGCTAAATTAACTGTGTATAAATCTTTCATTATTTTGCATTAGCAAGAGCATTGTTGCAAGCTTCTATAAATTGCTTGTAGGTTTCTGTTGCTCCCGAAATAACGTCCACTCCTTCAGGACTTCCTTTTTCCACTAATATATCTGGGTATGACTTTGCAAGATTTATAGCTTGTTGGGCAATCTTATATAGTCCTTCATTTTGGCTTTGACCATAAGATTCATCCTTTTCTTTTCCATCTCCATCAATGTTTTGCATTGTGCAAGATTCAATCTTATTGTCTTTAACACTTATATCCACTTTTACAAGTCCGCCTCTTTCATCCTTGGCAGATTCTCCTTGATATGTGCCATCCTTATAGCTTACGCTTGGAGCTTCTTCTTTTTTATCTCCTCCACAAGCAACTAGGACAAGCCCCAAAGATAAAATTATTAATACATTTAAAATTTTTCTCATATAAACTCCTTAAGTTTTTCGCCTTTTATTGTAGAATCAAGAACAGGTCTTTTTCTTTTCATTTTTTCTTCTTTTGAAATTTTACCATGTTCAAGAGTTATCATTCTTTCAGATTCTTCACCGACTTCAGGGTCGTGAGTTACAACAATAATTGTTGATCCTGCATTGTGAAGTTTTTCAAATATGTCAAGAACTATATATTCATTCTTTTCATCCAAATTTCCTGTAGGTTCATCGGCTAAAAGTATTGTAGGATGATTAATAAGAGCTCTAGCAATGCATACTCTTTGTTGTTCCCCACCTGATAATTGGTTGGGTAAGTGCTTGGCTCTATCAGCAAGACCTACTGCAGCCAAAGCTTCCATTGCTTCTTGTGCATCTGGCATAGAATGATAATATTGTGACATCATTACATTTTCCAAAGCACTTAAATAATTAACTAAATGAAATTGTTGGAAAATAAGTCCTATCTTATCCCTTCTAATAACTGTTAGTTCCTTAGGTGATTTTTTTGCTATATCTTCACCATCCAAAATAACTTCGCCAAGTGAAGGTTTATCCATGGCACCAATAATATTCATCATTGTTGTTTTACCAGAACCTGATGGACCCATTATAGAAATCCATTCGCCCTTTTCTACACTTAAATTGATTTTGTCAAGGGCTTTAAGTTCACCATAAATTTTTGAAACATCTACGAGTTTTAATATATCCATAAAATTCCTTTCTATTCTCCACGAAGCACTAAAGCTGGATCAATATCAACAGTTTTAGATACTGGTATTAAAGATGCAACTATAGTTATTACTATACATACAATAATTGTCATAGGTACTAAAAGAGGCAAGAAACTTACCTTTCTAGCAAATACCGAAATACTTACTCTATTGGCAAATATATATCCTAATGCAACACCTAAAAGTCCACCAAAAACCCCCAAAAATGCTCCTTCACCTAAAAAGTCAACGATTACTGACGAATTTGTGGCGCCCAAAGCTTTCTTAAGACCTATTTCTTTACGCCTTTCAGTTACAACTGCCATCATTGTTGTGGATACACATATCATCATTATGAATAATACTATTATCGTTACAATGAAGACAAGAGCTTGTAATTTATTCAAAACTATATCTTGTGAGGCGGTAACTCTTTTTACCATTTGTGGAGTTAGAGATCCATCCTTTTGTGAAATATTTGATACTATTTTTGAAAGATCATTTTGTTCAGCTTCTATTGAATATTCTACGACATCAAAATTTTTGTCTTTAACAAGCTGTGAAATATCATCAATACTCATAAAAATAAGTTCTTCTTCTTTACCACCTGTTGTTACAACTCCTGAAACAACAAAATTAGTATCTATAGAACCTTCTCCATTAACTTTGGGAGTATTTATAATAATTTTATCTCCCTCTTTTAATTCCAAAGCCTTTGAAACTTCATTACCTATTAAAACTTCTCTCGATTTTTCAGGCCATGAACCGTCAATAAGCCAGTATGGAGAATTTTCTTTCGCTCCCTTTAAATCTGTACCTGCAAGCATATAAGGTTGTTCATTAATTTTTGCATTTGTATAAATATAGGGTGCCTGACCGACAAGCTTTCCTGATGGAATTAAAGATTTAACTTCATCTAACTGTTCATTGGTAATTTTTTTATCAGGGTTAGTGGGAATTACCAACATATTTGCACCATAAGACCTAAACTCCTTACCCATTTGTCTAGGAATATCATAGTAAATAGTAACAAGCCCTGAAATAATTGTTGCTCCCATAGCTATAGCAAGTAGTGCTGTTAACATTCTTGCACGTCTCCTTGCCAAGGAAGTCATTATCATTTTTAAGTAAAATTTATTTTTACTTTGTTTATCTGCCATGTAGTACCTCCGTTGGATTTAAATTCAAAAGGTATCTTATAGCTGGTATTGAACCCAATATTGTAACAAGAATAATAAGTATTGCTACAATAGGAACTACCATAGCTGTTGGAGCTATTGCTGAGCCAAAAACTGTTAGACCAATAATCTGAGTAAGTAGCAGACCAACACCGTAACCTATAACTGTTCCAAATATCGCTGTCAAAATTATTTCCACAAGAATTATGGAAATTATCCTTCCATTTGACGCCCCTATAGCTTTTTGAAGTCCAATTTCATTAGATCTTTCCATTACAGATGCTGTAATAAGATTAGAAATACCAAAGCCTGAACCAATCAAAGTTAATACTGTAATTAAAACCATAAGAAGAGTAGTCTTATTTAAAATATCTCCTTCACTTTCTGCAACTTGGCGAATTGGCTTAGCTACAGAATCAGTCATTACTTCTGTTATTTGATAACAAATAGCAGAAACATAAGCTGTACAATACCATACTTCCCATTCCTTAATAGTTAAAGATAGTGGGTTTTTGGCAGCCTTTCTTGCTAAGTCATTGTCTGGTGTAGTAAGAGCTGATACTTCAACTTTATTAACAACTCCAGTAACTCCAGCAAATTCTTGTGCTGTTTTTAAAGTAGAATATATAAATGCATCTTCATCAGAACCTGATGAGAAAATACCCTTAACTTTTAATTTTTTTTCTAAATTATTGCTTTTTAGTTGGATTTCATCACCAACTTTAAATCCATTTCTGTCTGCAAAAATCTTTCCAAGCATAACTGAATCGCTATCATTTTCTGATAACCACTCGCCTTGAACTTCCCACCAGTTTTTAAGTCTAATCATACCAGTATCAACTGATTCTCCAGTAGGCAAATCCATATGATTATTAAACCATGTTCCTACCATCTTAGTATGTTTAGAATCATTATTACAAGAAACCCAAGTGTTAAGATATGGCGTATAGTCTACAATATTGTAAGCCCAAAAAATAGTTTTAATGTTAGGAAGTTCTGATTCCTTTAAATATTTTTGAACCTGCCCCTCTTTTTCTTGCATGCCATACAAATCATCAAGAAGGGAAGCTTCCTTAGGCAATACATTAATATTTGCTCCATAGGTCTTTAATTCTTGATTAACTTTATCTCCAACACCCAGCATGGTATTTAACATTGAAGTGGCAAGAGAAGCTCCAAGGGCAACTGTAAATGCAATAAGAGCCATCTTTCCCTTTTGTCTAAAAAGCGCTCCTTTAACTATTCTCCAAAACATAAGCCCTCCTACTTAAATACATAAGACAATGCGTCAAGATCTTTTGGCGCAATCTTTATCTTTTTATCATGGACAATGTATGGGAAAGGTATCGGGTTACATCCACCCTTAAAACCTATTGTACCCCTATTCATTACAACGTCGCACAACTTACAAATAACATCATCGCCTCTTTCAAAATATCCAGATGGACCACATATCTCGCAGGCATCAAGTACAACTCCATAGGAACCTTCTGATTTTTTAATGCAGAAAAATCTCATTTGTGCACCATCCTTTGCCTTATACAAATATCTGTGCAAATGCATATCCTCTAAGCTACTTAAAGGAATAACAATCATTCCATTTTCAGTTTGATAATCTTCAGGTGGTGAAAGGGCCTGTTCCTTATTAGCATATGCCTTTCCAACCGTTAATGAAAAAGTATTAATAAATAGAACGACAAGGAAAAAAATTGCCCAATGTCTTTTATTCTTCATTCTATACTTTATTTTTCTTAACTGAGCCATATTGCTATAATCTTCATTAACTTTAATATTTTGCTTATATAAAATTACTGGAATAGCTATCATAATTAACATTGTTGCAAATAAAAACACATTTTCGTGATTAGCTATAAATGCAATAACTCTAAAAAAGTTAACATTTCTAGGAATAATCCCTTTAGAATAAAACCTTTGAATTATGATATTAAATTGGCTGATACCCGAGCATATCAAGCTCAAAAAAACAATAATCTTTAAGTTTTTACCTTCAAGTTTAACTGAAGACTTATATATGGCAAGTCCTGATAAAATCATCATGATTATCCCAAAAACAAAGCCTAAAATCCTAAAAAGTACAATAGTTGAAACAGCACTTTCGCCATAATATACAAATTTGTTTGATTGGTTAAATACATATGGTAAATAATAAAAACACATTCCTACAAGATAAACAACAACCGATGCTGAAATGAAATTATCATAAATTTTAGCATTTATCTTATCTTCAAATATCATAAAAATTAATATTAAAAATACCGAGATAACTATGGGTACCATAGACCAGAAATTCAATTCTGTTCTATTAATAAAATTAGGTATATTTCTTATAATTATTGAAACAATTGCTGCAATTACCCCTAAAACTAAAGAAATTATAATAACATACTTTTTATATTTGCTATCTTTAGTTGTATAATAGGCAAGTATTAAAGAAATCATTAGAGAAAAGGCTATTCCCGCCTCCATAACTTTAATAAAAATTTTTAAAATAATTTCACCCCCCATAAATGCATATAAGGGGAACATGAATTCCCCTTCAAAATATTAAAAATTTTCAAAATTTTACCATTGTGGTCCGTTCCATTCAAAGTCAGTCCATTCTGCAACAAGTGGTTCTGTCCAGAATCTACCTGTTACACCAGTTTCTTTATCTACGTGTAGTAAGTAGTCATTGCCTGGTGCAGCTACTTCAAATTTTACATCATAAACGCCAACACCTTCGTCAAATTTAACATTTGCACCATAGTGCGGACCATCAGATGCGTTCATTGGCATGAAAGCTACTTCTTGAACATGATCTGAACCTTTCTTTTGTAAATAAGCTTTTACTTTTAACCATGGAACAAAATCACCAACACCATAACCTAATGTTGAACCTTCTTGTGATGCTGTAATGTCAGCTTCAATATGGCAGTCAGCTTCTTCTTTAGGAATTGAGTTTCCTGCTGGTTCCATATCAACTGGTTGGAAATATACACCAGAGATTACTAGAGGTCCTTTAGTTTGGTCATCGCCAATTGGAAATTCTTCAAATCCTGCATCTTCTCCTGGAGCTGCAGCTTTTGCATCTCCTGCTTCTTTCTCGTTTCCTTCAGCTGGTGTTTTTTCTTCTGTAGAAGTTTTAGCTGTATTATTAGCTTTTGTATCTTCTTTTTTACCACAAGCTGTAAACATTAATGCACACACAAGCGTCATAACAACAAGAAATAAACTTTTCTTTTTTAACATAATACCCTCCTATTTTTTTTCTTGGCTGGCTTCAAGCTCAGCTCTAATTTTTTTGTTTCTATTATTTTGATAGATAACAGAAACAATGGTTACTACTAATAGAATAATTTGTGGAATAAGATTTTCATACCTATCGTATATACCTATAACTTCACAAGACCATCCATTCATCCAAGGAACTATAGTTCTGCCTATTACATCTGCTTCTTGTAATTCTCCTATGCCCTTTCCTAAGAAAGACAAGCAAAGTATAAACATTAGCCAAGAAGTAAATGTAAAGAATGGTTTTAATGGTAGCCTTACAGAAACTTTAGCAATTAAATAATATACAATTGCAAGTATTATGGCGGCAACTAAAAGTCCAATCCACATATGCATTGGATTATCAGAAATGCCTGTTCTCATACCTTGGAAAAACAAAATAAGTTCTGCACCCTCTCTTGCTACTGCTAAGAATGAAGTGAAAGATAAGGCAAAATAATTACCCTTGGAAACAGATTGTTCAACTTTGTTTTTAATGTATCTATTCCAAACTTCAACTTCAGATTTAGAAAGCATCCAATTGGATACATAAAATAGTACGATAACAGCAAGAAACATCGCAATTCCTTCGAATATTTCTTGTCCCATTCCAGACTCAACTTCTCCCACTGTATTGGCGATGATATTAAATACTCCAGCTAGGACTACTGAAAAAACAATGCCTAGCAAGGCTCCAATATATACACCTTTTAAATAAATTCTATTATTAGTCTTTGATAAATATGCAGCAATGGCAGCTACAACTAAAATGGCTTCAAGTCCTTCACGAAGTGTAAGTCCAAGAACTGCAAAAAATGTGCCAAATCTTTTTAGCAGCTCTCCCAACAATTGACCTGTTGAAAGGCTGTTTGCATCTTCTTGACTTTGACCACTGGACTTAGAATCTCCAGAGGTTCCATCAAGAGTATGAGCATCTTCATGAAGATAAGTTATAAGTGCATCAATTTCATCTTTAACTTCTTTTGGGTCTGCATCTTCTTTGATAGAATTTTTTGCTCTGTAAAATTGATGTTCAACCATTGAACCCCTTTGGCCTGAAATTGCAGACATAGTTGTTTTTTCAAATCCAATTTTTTCATAGAATTTAAAGTAAGCTACATTAACTGCGTCTGTGGCTGCTTTTTTAGCATCCTTATCTCCAGGCTTGTAAACTTCCACAGCTTTTTGTAAATGTTCTGACATAGCATCAGCGACTTCAACCCAGTTAGCATAATTTGTTTCTGCTGCAAAAGCAGGCATGAAAGCGAGGCTAATCATGATTACTATCATTGCGAAAATGCTAGTCCTTTTCTTTAATAAATTCATCTCTATCCCTCTTTTTTTATCAAACTTCCATCTTCCATTTGGCAAAGTGTATTGCCATATTTTAAAATATCAAGCTCATGAGTAACTATAATAAGTGCAGTACCTTTAGAATTTATTTTTTTTAATAAATCCATTATCTCCATAGTGGTATTTTTATCCAAATCACTTGTAGGCTCATCTAAAATCAAAAGTTCCGGCGAATTAATCATAGATCTGGCTATCAGCACTCTTTTTAGCTCTCCTCCAGATAAATTTTTAGGGAAATCATCTTTCAAATGCAAAATTCCCATCTCATCAAGAAGCATAGCTGCTTTTTCATAAGCAGAGTCATCTCTTTTAAATAGATAATAAGGAAGAGACACATTCTCTAAAACATTTAAATTTGGAAGTGTTCCTAGACTTTGTGGCACAAAACCTATGACTTCATTCCTATATTTGCTAATTTCTCTATCAGAAAAATCACTCATATCTTTGCCCTTAGCAAAAATTTTACCTTCAGTCGGTTTTAATAAACCAGACAAAAGATTTAAAAAAGTTGACTTCCCAGAACCACTTCTGCCAATTATATTGACAAAATCTCCCTCCTCCAAGGTGAAGTTTACATTTTTAACTGCAAAAAGTGTATTAGAACCTCTCTTAAAACTCTTACTTAAATTTTCAGTTTTAATTATTGATTCCATTATGAATTTCTTTCTTTAATACAATAATAAATATTAACTAAAACTAATATTCCTGCCAACAATGTGCAAAGTGGAATGGTTTTTGCTCTGCAAGCCATATCAGCTTTCATGCATCCACCAATAAGCACATGAGCGTTTAGTATCTCTAAAATACCAATTGCTATATTTGAAATAGATAATCCTAAAGATATTTTTGAATCTTTAACTACAATAAGAATGATTGTTAATACTAAAATGACTGCTCCAATACCCATAGTCATATTTCCCATCCAATGGCATTTCATGAACATCCCATTTTCCATAGGAGGACAAACTGGTGTTATAAATTTTGGTGCAAGCACTAACAAGAGACCTATAATAGCAGAAATATATCCTAAAATCTTTTTTCTACTCATTTTAATTATCCTTTCTACTTATCTTTAGTGATGACCTTGTAATATAAAAACGTGTTTATATTTTTTTGAAAATTACATTAATTATATGTAAATTGGTAATTAATATCATTTAATCATCATTTTTAATTATAGTGCGTAATTTTATTAATTTTTTCAAGATTTTCTTAGAATATATTTAATAAAATTTAAAAGAATTTAGATCTTGTGTCACTGCTTTTAATAAGTGGTTTGATGAAATATGCAATTCTTTTGACTGTCCTTGGTCTAATGGTCCTCTTGAAGGCACACATACTAAGATAAAACTTTAAAGAAAAATTGTTTTGGTATGAAAAATTTTAATTTATTTAGAAAAAGAATTATGTTTGCATGTAAGTAGCGATAGGAAAATGGGAAAATTCACAAAACCCCTAGGGGTTTTGTTTGCTATACCTATTTTTAATGGTTTTTTAGTTATTTTAGTTTTGATATTCTATTAGCGTCTAAGTATTGATTTTTAAATGAAAAGAGAGACTCGAGTTAACGAGTCTCCCCAATATTTGACATAGAGCCTACATAAAGAAAGAGACTCGAGTTAACGAGTCTCCCCAATATTTGACATAGAGTCTTTTTTTTCATTTACTGAGCAGGTGCTGTGGCATGAATCACAGCCACAACCGCATCCACTCTTTTTGTGCATTACTTTTTTAACTGCAAGGGCAATTGCAGCAATTATAACAAGGCCGACTAAAATATTAATTGGACTCATACTTTACCACCTCATCCTTATTCTTTTCAAAATCCCTTTCATTTAGCTTTGACCTATCCTTTCTAAATAGGAGATAGCCGTAGATAAATAGAACAAGTATAGCCAAGGCTGTCATTAGGTTGAAGGATCCACCTTCAAATAATCTGCCAAATTGATAAATCATAAAGGCAACTGTGTAGGAGAACAAGATTTGATAACCTATTGCTAGACCAAACCATTTCTTTGAACCCATTTCTTCCTTTATAGCTCCCGTTGCTGCAAAGCAAGGAACTGTAAGTTGGTTGAAGAAAACAAAGGCAAAGGCTGATGCTGTTGTAAATCTTTCAGCTACAAGTGCAACCATTGGCGCATCTTCTGCTCCAACTTCCCCAATGCCTGCAAGAACTCCATAAGTTCCAACTACAATTTCCTTGGCAACAAGTCCAAGAATTGTAGCAACACTTGCTATCCAATCGCCAAAGCCAAGAGGAGCAAATATTGGTGCAATGGCCTTTCCTATTACTGCAAGAATTGAATCTTCAGGATCTGCATTGAAGTCCATAAAGTGTCCTGTAACAGAAATACTCTTCAAGAACCAAACTACAACTGTTGCAAGAAGAATTATTGTTCCAGCCTTTACAACAAAGGCCTTACATCTAAACCAAGTTGCCTTTAAAACATTGTGGGCACTTGGCATGTGGTACTCAGGAAGTTCCATTACAAAAGGAGCAGGATCTCCTGAAAAATATTTTGTCTTCTTTAAAATTATTCCTGATACAATAACGGCAAGGATTCCGCCAAAGTACCAAAGAGGTGCATACCACCAGCTGCCACCCAAGAAGGCAGCAAACATTGCAATAACATCTAGCTTGGCACCGCAAGGCATAAAGGATGCAGTCATAATAGTCATCCTTCTGTCGTTATCTGACTCAATGGTCCTCGTTCCCATAATGGCAGGCACTGAACAGCCAGTTCCCATTAAAATCGGAATGAAAGACTTGCCAGATAGGCCAAATTTTCTAAAAATTCTATCTAAGATAAAGGCAATTCTTGACATATATCCAATGTCTTCTAGGATTGCTATGAATAAAAACAAAGTAGCAATAACTGGCAAGAAACCAAGAACAGCACCAACGCCGCCGATAATTCCATCAACTAAAAGAGATGTCAAAAATTCTGATGTGCCAGCATTTTCCAAGAAACCTCTAAAGTTTTCGCCAATAATTTCTGTAAAGAATTTTTCATTTACCCAGTCCGTTACAGGTCCGCCAACATAATTTATTGCCAAAATGTAAACTAAAGTGATGACGCCAATAAATATAGGAAGAGCCAAAAATCTATTAGTAACTACCCTGTCGATCTTGTCAGAAGTAGTCATTCCCTTTCTGCCTTTTTTGACAGCATCCTTAGTTACTTCAGACACAAAATTGTATCTTCCATCTGTGATTATGCCTTCGCCATCGTCGTCATATTTTTCTTCAGCTTCCTCAATAATTTCCTCTAGCCTTCTAGTTTCCTTGCCATAGAGAGGATACTCTTCGATAATTTTTTCGTCTTCTTCAAAAAATTTAACAGCAAGCCATCTCTTAGCTGGATTTTCTTTTATGACGCTGAAGCCTTCAATTTCCTTGATGTAGTTTTCAATATCAGGGTCAAATTCGTGATAATGAGTAATTTTTGTGTGGGCAGCTTCCTTTGCCGTCTCGATTAACTTATCAATGTTTTCATTTTTTAAAGCAGAAATCTCAACAACCTTGCAGCCAAGCTTTTCCTCTAGCATCTTAATATCTATGAAGTCATTATTTTTTCTTACAACATCCATCATATTAAGAGCAATGACAACAGGAATGCCAAGTTCCACAAGCTGAGTCGCCAAAAATAAATTTCTCTCAATATTAGTAGCGTCCACAACATCAATAATTGCATCTGGTCTCTCATTTACCAAATAATCTCTTGAAACAACTTCTTCCAAAGTGTAAGGCGAAAGAGAATAAATGCCAGGCAAATCTGTGAAGTGAACTTCCTTATCCTTTTTATACTTGCCAGTCTTTTTTTCAACAGTTACACCAGGCCAGTTACCAACATATTGGTTTGAGCCTGTTAAATTGTTGAAAAGAGTGGACTTACCACTGTTGGGGTTTCCGGCAAGTGCAATAGTAATAGCCATCTTAGTCCTCCTTCTTTTCTATCTCTTCAATTGAAATAAGTTCAGCATCAGCCTTTCTTATGCTGAGTTCATAATTTCTAATATTAATTTGTACGGGGTCCCCTAGAGGTGCCACCTTTCTTATATATATCTCAGCATTTTTTGTGATGCCCATGTCCATTATTCTTCTCTTTAATGGACCTGAACCATTTATCTTTTTTACTATGTAGTATTTACCAACAACTGCATCTCTTAATGTTTGCAAATTTACATCTCCTCAACTAAAATCTTCTTTGCAATGTCTTTGCCTATAGCAACTCTTGCATCCTTAATAGAAACAATTAAATTACCATCGTTCTCGTTTACAACCTTTATTACCGCTCCCTTAACAAAACCAAGATTTGCAAGGTGGGATTCAGTGACGCTGCTATTTTTTAAAGTCTTAACTCTTAAAATCTTAAAATTAACATTTAAGGGCGCCATTATCAAACTAAGCATCTTTACACCTACTTATTTAATAAGAAATAATTTTTTTATATTTGAATTTGATTATCAATTTCTTAAACAATTATAACACAGCTAATTGAAAAATAACATAAATTCGATAATATTTTTAAATTAATTTTATTAGATGAATTGCAAATAAAAGTGCGACACCTAAATTAAACTAAGTTCATGTAAAAATAATTCAAATGGAGTTTGATAAT
>NZ_JBBMFO010000037.1:0-12954 GCF_040096015.1 Peptoniphilus hominis (ex Hitch et al. 2025)
CATTAGCAAGACTTTGATAGGACATTTCTCCTGTTAAGTACAAGTCTACTACATTTAGTTTGAAGTCTAAAGAGTAACTATTATTACTTCTTGATACTTTTAATCCATCATATCCTTGAGATTCATAGGCATTAACCCACCTTCTAACAGTCGAATTATCTGGGATAGAGTATTTTTTCGCTAAGTATCTGTAGCTTATTTTTCCTTCAAGATATTCTTTTACTACTTTAATCTTAATTTCTGTTTTGTATTTTGCCATTAAAAAACTGACCTCCTTAAGTTGGTTTGTTAGTCCAACTTTTGGGGGTCAGTTCACTTTGATGTGGACTTTTTCATGTTTATTTTTCTCCTATTACTTCGATTTTATATCCATCTGGGTCTTTAACAAAGAAGTAGGAATCTGATTTGTCAGAAAGGGCTTTTAGTTCTGTGACGTCGCAGCCCTTATTTTTTAATTCCTCTCTAAAGGCTTTTATGTCCTTGTGAGATATGGCTATGTGACCGTAGCCGTCGCCAATTGTGTAGTCCCTTCCGTCATAATTATATGTCAATTCAAGTTCACAGGGTGAGTCTTTTAGTTTTAAATATAGTAGTGTAAATTCATCTTCTGGAAAATCCTTGCGTCTTGATTCAACAAAACCCAAGGCTTCTTTATAAAACTTTTCAGATCTTTTCAAGTCCTTTACTCTAATCATTGTGTGTAAAAATTTCATAACATCCCTCCAAAAATTTATCTAGTCTATAATTATTTATAACCATAATTCGCTTTAATACGCATTTATAAAAAAAGCCAGAGAAGATTCTCCGGCTTAATTTTATGCAAGTTCTGCATTTACTTTTTCTAATTTTTCTTCCTTCATCTCGTCCTTTGAGATGATGTCCTTAACCTTCATTAGCCTTGTTATATTTGCCCTTTCACTTTCGTCAAGCTTTGAGCGAATATATTTTATTGTCTCTTCTAGGTCTGGAATTGTCTTGTACTCAAGGGCATTTACTCTTCTTCTCGTCTTTTCGATTTCGTTGGCAAGAAGTTGGGCTGCCTTTTCCTTCTGTGTAAGAGTCAAAAGCTCTTCCATGACTTCTGTAAGATCGTCTATGGCATAATCAAGGTCTGATGTGGTCTGTGCATATCCATAAGGGTAGCGAGATGCATCTTCAGATGTCTTTTTTGTTATAAACTCCATCTCTGGCACATCAACAGACATTACATTTTTCTTTTTGATTTTAACAAGAGTCTGCATAGTAGGCAGTGAAATTGCCTCTTCAAGCATTTCTGGACTCATAGCAGCTGATGCCATGAGAAAGGCTTTAAAGGAATTTTGAAGTTTTTCTTCTACTTCAAGTCTAAGCTTTTTATTTTCCTTTATGAGAGTAATAAACTGTCTCATAAGTTCGTCTTGCTTGTCCTTTAAAAGTTTGTGACCCCTAGCAGCATTGTCTAATTTGTCTTTCAGGATGGACAAATTCATTCTTGTGGGATTTACTTTAAGTCTTGTCATTATAATCCCTCATTTTCTAAATTTTCAGAATCTTTAGAATCTTTCTCCTTATCGCCCAAATATTTTGAAATTAATTTGTCGTCAATTCTCTTTAGTTCTGTTCTAGGTATTATAGATAAAAGTTCCCAACCTAAGTTAAGTGTCTCTTCTATTGGTCTATTTGTTTCAAAACCTTGAGATACATATCTCTTTTCAAACATATCAGCAAATCTTGCAAAGGCCTTGTCAGTATCTGATAGTGCTGTTTCGCCAAGTATGGCAGAAAGTTCCTTTGCTTCCTTACCTGCAGTGTAGGCTGCGTAAATTTGGTTCATTGTATCAGCATGGTCTTCACGAGTTTTGCCCTCGCCAATTCCCTTATCCTTAAGTCTTGAAAGTGATGGGATGGCGTTAATAGGTGGCTCAAGTCCTTGCTTATAAAGATCAGTTGAAAGAATTATTTGTCCTTCAGTGATATAGCCTGTAAGGTCAGGGATTGGGTGGGTGATGTCCCCTTCTGGCATTGTCAAAATAGGAATTTGTGTAATAGATCCTTCTCTACCCTTAATTCTTCCTGCTCTTTCATAAATACCTGCAAGGTCTGTGTATAGGTAACCTGGGTAACCACGTCTACCTGGTACTTCCTTTCTTGCCGCAGATACTTCTCTTAGGGCTTCTGCATAATTTGTCATATCTGTTAAAATTACAAGTACGTGCTTTCCAAGTTCAAATGCCAAATATTCTGCTGCAGTAAGTGCCATCTTTGGTGTTGCAAGTCTTTCAATGGCTGGGTCATTGGCAAGGTTCATAAATAATACCGCCCTGTCAATGGCTCCTGTCTTTGTGAAGTCGTCAATAAAGTATTGAGCTTCTTCAAAGGTAATACCCATAGCTGCAAATACTACGGCAAAGTCTCCACCTGAAAGTACAGTTGCCTGTCTTGCTATTTGTGCTGCAAGTTCGTTGTGTGGAAGTCCTGCTTCAGAGAAGATTGGAAGTTTTTGTCCCCTAACAAGAGTGTTAAGTCCATCAATTACAGATACACCTGTTTGAATAAATTCTGATGGATAGTCTCTTGAAACTGGGTTTATGGCAGTTCCGTTAATATCTATTTTTTCTTCAGGAATAATCTTTGGACCATCGTCAATTGGTTCACCAAGTCCGTCAAAGACTCTACCAATCATGTCTGGTGAAACGCCAAGTTCAAGTGGCTTTCCTAAAAATCTTACGCTTGTGTCCATTAAGTTAATTCCACTGGAACCTTCAAAAATTTGAACCATGGCCTTGTCGCCTTCAATTTCAATTACACGACCACGCCTCTTTTCGCCGGTTTGAAGTTCGATGTCCACAAGTTCTTCGTAGGCTGCACCTTCTACTCCTTCAACAGTCATAAGAGGTCCTACAACTTCTGTTACTGATTTATATTCTTTAAGCATCTACATCACCGACCTCTTCTAATTCTTTAAGTTCACTGTCAATTTTATCTTTTATTGCGTCGATTTTTCCCAAGTCATCATTAGGAAGGTACTTCATTCTGGCAATATTTTCTTTTACATCAAGTTTTTCAATTTCGCTAAAGTAGACTCCCTTTTCTAGTGCTTCTTGACATTTGTCGTAGAAGTAAAGGATTGTGTCAAGCATCTTAAATTGTTTTTCAAGTGGACAGAAAGTATCAACATCGTGGAAGGCATTTTGTTGCAAAAAGTCTTCACGAATTGACTTAGTAGTGTCAAGTTTAACTTGGTCTTCGTCAGATAGTGTGTCACGACCTACAAGTCTTACAACTTCAAGCAGTGAAGTTTCTTCTTGTAGAAGGGCCATGGATCTCTTTCTAAGTTTTGAAAATCTTCTGTCTACATTTTCATCTAAATAAGCGTCGATTTTTGCTTGATATAGTGAATAGGAATCGATCCAGTTAATAGCTGGGAAGTGTCTTTGGTAAGACAAATCGTAGTCTAGTTTCCAGAATATTTTTACGATTCTAAGTGTATTTTGTGTAACTGGTTCAGAAATATCTCCACCTGGAGGAGAAACTGCACCTATAACTGAAAGTGCCCCTTCTCTTTCTTCAGAGCCATTTACAAGAACACGACCAGCTCTTTCATAAAATTCTGCAATTCTTGAGCCAAGATAAGCTGGGTAACCTTCGTCACCAGGCATTTCTTCAAGACGACCAGACATTTCACGAAGGGCTTCTGCCCAACGAGATGTAGAGTCTGCCATCATGGCAACTGAATAGCCCATATCTCTAAAGTATTCTGAAATTGTGATTCCTGTATAAATTGATGCTTCACGAGCTGCTACTGGCATGTTAGAAGTGTTGGCAATTAGAACTGTCCTCTTCATAATTGACTGACCAGTTGTAGGGTCCATTAGCTCTGGAAATTCCATAAGTACATCGGTCATTTCGTTTCCACGCTCTCCGCAACCTACATAGACAACTATTTGTGCATCTGCCCATTTTGCAAGTTGATGTTGTACAACTGTCTTTCCTGAACCAAAAGGTCCTGGTATGGCAGCAGTACCACCCTTAGTAATTGGGAAAAATGTATCTATTACTCTTTGTCCAGTAACAAGAGGTTCCCTTGGATCAATTTTTTTCTTGTAAGGTCTTCCCTTTCTTACTGGCCATTTTTGTATCATTGTAAGATTTTCATCGCCCTTTTCTGTTTCTATAACTGCAATAGTTTCTTCAACAGTAAAGGAACCTTCCTTGATGTCTTTAATCTTACCCTTAATTCCATTGGGAACCATGATTTTGTGAGTTACAACTGCTGTCTCCTCTACTGTACCAAGAATATCTCCTGCTTCAACAGAATCACCAACCTTAGCAACTTTTTTAAATTCCCATTTCTTTTCTCTATTTAAAGGATTTACTATAACTCCTCTTTTTAAAAAGTCTCCGGCTTCATCTCTAAGTCCAACAAGAGGTCTTTGAATACCGTCAAACATTTGCTCGATCATTCCAGGTCCAAGCTCAACGGAAAGTGGTGCTCCTGTTGTATAAACTTCATCTCCAGGGCCAATACCTGTAGTTTCTTCGTAAACTTGAATGGAAGCCTTGTCGCCTCTCATTTCAATAACTTCACCAATTAGTTTGTCTTTAGAAACTTCTACTACGTCATAGACATTGGCATCTTCCATGCCAGATGCTACAACTAGTGGTCCGGATACTTTAATTATCTTTCCTGATTTCAATAAAGCTCCTCCTTTATAAAAAGGTGATTAATCACCTAATATATTTGCTCCAACTGCCTTTTCAACATTTTTGTTCAAATTCTTCATACCAATACCGAGAGTTCCCTTGTTTGAAGGAATAACTATAATTGCTGGCAATAATTTGTCATTATATCTCTCTATAGTATTTGGTATTTTTGCAGCAAGTTCTTCTGTAATATAAATTACGCCATAATCTTTTTTGGCAAGAGCGTCAACTTTTGCCCTTGCATCCTTTTCTTCGTAGCTTACAAAGACATCTATCCCAATTGCCTTAAAGGATAGAACTGAGTCCTTGTCGCCAATAACTGCAATTTTATACATAAGTATCACGCAACTTTTCTCTAATAAATTCACTGTCAAGTCCATTTAATTTGGAAACCAAAATAATTCTAAGATTTTTAATTTCCATTTCCTTTGCCAAGACATTGGCAAAAATAACTTCTGGACCATAGGTGATGTACTTTACATTCTTTATTAAGTCTATAAAGTAATTGTCCATCTCTCTTTCAAAGTCTGAAAGATTTCCCCTTTCCTTAAAGGAATCAAGTGCCTCTTTAATATACTTGTAAATTTCAAGTTTTTTAAAGACGTCTGTATCTGAACTTACTTCTCTATTTAATAAATCCAAATAAGTTTCTTTTCTGACATTGCCACCTTCAATGATTATTTGTCTTAAAAATTCCACATCTTTTTCTTGCTTCTTAGCCCTTAGAAGTGTCCTGATATTTGTAAAATCAATTAAATTCTTTGCGTATTCTATAAATAAGTCCACTTGAGACTCTTCTGCAAGTTCAAGAAGTTCAGTGAAGTAAGCATTGTCGAGATAAATATCAATTAGCTGTGGATCTTTCTTTTCTTCGTAAATCTCCTCAACCCTTTGAATAAGTTCAAAATACTTATTTTTCTTGCTTCCTTTTACAAGGGCATCTCTATATTCCTTTAAGTCAAAATCTCCAATGTTCATGTAGAGATCCTTTAAGTCCTTTTTCCCAATGTCTTCTTTAATAAGAACCTTTAAGTTGTGGTAAAAATATTTTAAGGTAATGAGACGAATAGGGATTTTGGAAGGAGAAATATCAAAAAGTTCATCATAAAACCTTGTGAGTTCTTCTTTTAAAATATATTCATACTCTGTGGGAGAAGAGATTTTATTTATATACTTGTTGTAAACTGTATCAGATAGAGATCTAAGTGCGTCTTCCAAAGTTTCTGTTTCAGATGCTCTTATAAAGTTTTCACTTTTTAAAAGTTCCTTTTCCATGACCCTAAGTCTTGTAGAACTTTGGATAAATTTACTTCTATCCATTTAACCACCTTTTCCTCTTAACTGAAAAGTTTTTCAGCCAAAAATTTTTCCAACTCTTCTCTTTCAGATTTTACAAGGGACCTAAAGTCGCCATTGTAAATTAAATTTCCATTGTGTAGGACAAAGCCTCTTTCTACATCAGTATCAGATACCTTAAAGCCGAGATCAGCTTTTTTTACTGCATCCCTATATTTACTTGGCACATCTAATATAGAATTTTTGTCCTCTACACCTTGAACATTATTTTTTACGAATTTTACAAAATCTTCTTCTGACAAATTTTCAAGTTCTCCTATTGCCTTTTCAAGGACCTCATCAATTACCTTGTGCTTTTCAGATAAGATGTCATCTCTTGCCTTTAATTCAGCACTGGACTTTGCCCTTTTTAAAAGGTCTTCTCTTTCTTTTATAGAGATTTCATTAATTTTATCAGCTAAAAATTTTGCGTCATCTTCTCTTTTTTCTACAATAATATGTTGTTTTTCTTCTGCTTCCTTTATAATTTCATCAGCCTTAGTCTTTGCATCCTCAATAATTTTATTTAAAATATTTTCAAGTCCTGCCATAGTATCACCTAGGCTCTAAATAGTATAAAGAATGAAATTGCAAAGGCAAGAATTGCATAAAGTTCAACCATTACTGCAAAGATAATACCCTTTGCTTGTTGTTCTTCATTTTTTGCCAAGATATTGATACCTGCAACGGATACTTTTCCTTGTGCAACTGCAGATACAAGTCCAGCAAGACCAATTACGGCACCACTTGCCATGTACATAAATCCTGTGTTTACTGGAACATCTGGTGAAAGTCTAAATAAAATAAATAGTCCAATTACGAATCCGTAAAGACCTTGTGTACCTGGAAGTAGTTGAAGTACAAGTGACTTACCAAATTTTTCTGGCTCATCAATTACTACTCCTGCAGCAGCCTCACCTGCCATACCTACTCCCTTAGCAGAGCCTGCACCTGAAAGTGCAACTGCAAAGAAGATCCCAAGTGATCCTAAAATCAATCCACCATATTCTCCCATTAATCCATTTAACATATTAATCCTCCTAGTCTATATTAAAGTAATCTGAATTTTCTATCATTTTTTTGAAAGGTATGCCTCCACCTTCATAAAATTTATTAAACATTTCTACATAAGTAAGCCTTGCTGTATGAACATAAGCTGACAAATAAGAAAGAAAGGCATTAAATAATTGGAATACCACAAAAATTACTATTGCAAATAATTTGCCAAGTATATTTGACTCAAAAAGCATTCCTGCAATCATATTTATGGCGAGTCCCAAGAAGGAACCTGATAAAACTAGCGCCATAAGTCTTAGGTAAGATACGAAATCACCAAGATAAGATGAAATTCCATATAGGGAATAAATTCCCCAACCTATTTTTGCACCAGTGGATTTTTCTTCTCTACCACCAGTTGCCACAATGCCTATCATGCCAAGTACCATTACTACCAAGAATACTTTGCCAAAGGCTGCAACTTGTGGAAGGAATTTACTTAAGATAAATCCAATTGCTCCCAAAACTGCCATGTACCAAAATCCAACATCATAAAGGGCATCCTTTGGTTTGCCATCGCGAATATTCATATAAGCCTTGATGCCAAGGGCAAAGAATATGTGAATGCCACCAAGTATTAGTGAGAGAATTACTAAAAGTGTTGAATCCTCTGCTGGATCTATAAGTGCTGGAAGTTCGATTATTCCTCCAAAGAAGGAACCAAATACAAGCCCAAATATTATTGTGGAAATAGAAAGATAATTGAAGAATTTTATAAATCTTCTCTTCTTTTCCGTCAACTTAAACTTTTTAAGGGCAAAAAGCGTGCCCAAAAATACTAAAAGACCATAACCAAAGTCGCCAACCATTATGCCTGCAAATATAAAATAAAAAGGCGCAAAGAAAGGCGTCGGGTCAATTTCATTGTATCTTGGCATAGAATACATTTCCGTCATAAGTTCAAAGGGACTTACAAAGGAATTATTCTTAAGTAAAATTGGCACTTTCTCAGAGTCTCTATTTGCATCTTCTGCATTTAGATAATAATTTTCGCCACAAACTTTTTTAACTTCATTTTCAAAGTCATTTAATCTGTCGCTTGGAACATAACCTTCTATGAGGTCAAGTTCAGTAGTCTTTAAAAATTTTCTCTCTGACATTATCTTAATTTTTTCATTTCGATAAAATTCATAGGAATATTTAAAATCTTCCAAATATTTTAAATAAGTCTTTAAGTCTTCTTCTATATTTTTATTTTTTTCATAAAGAAACTCTTTGTCTCTTTCATAGGACTCTATCTTGTCCTTGACTTTTCCATCTGCCTTGATGTTTATAGGCGTGAAACCATAGCTTGAAAATAGGGGTTTTATCTTTTCATCAACAGAATTTTCAACTATCATTAGATAATAATAAAAATTCTTGTCCTTGGAGACCCTATCAAGGTAGGCAAGATCATTTTTTATAAATTCGCTTTCAAATTCCCCTGCATGGTTGGAAGAAACGGTGCCTGTGTAAATGTTTACAGAACCCATATTATTCAAACCATCTAAGGAAGATGAAAGGTCTTCCCAAGGTTTCAATTCACCAATCTTTGAATCGATGTTTTGAATCTTGCTGTTGTTTTTGTCTTTAGCCTCTACTAAAGCTTTGATTTCGCCATCTATTTTTTCAAAGGGAAATGCCAGAGCCCTAGCAGCAAGCTCTTCCAAGCTAATGTCTTCTACTCCCTCTTTCATAGCCTTAAGAGGATTTTCCTTATCCTTAAACTGAAGTAGCAGATCAATGTCTTCCTTTGACCTTTTGATTTTGTCGTCAATTTCAATTAAATCTTCTGAAGACCTAGGTCTTGTGAAATCGTCTTCTGAAAAATCAGCATCAAAGCGAGACTCGTCAATGTGAACATAATTAAACTTTTGAAATTTATCAATTAGTTTAGCCCTGTCCCCATCAAAGATAAAGAGTTTGAATTTTTTCATATTAACTATTGCCATTATTCACAATCCTCTCTACCACTGACTTTACAATTTCAGCTTCTTTGTCTTTGGAAATATTTGAAATTTCAGCAATCTTTTTTGCCGCCTCTTCTCTTATTGGCACAACGGACTCTTCTCCTTCAGCCCTTGCCTTTTCCAAGAAAGCATCCTTTTCCGTCTTTGCCCTTTGGACAATTTTGTCATAGGATTCTTCTGCAAGAGATTTGGCATTTTTAATAATTTCCTCAGCCTTAACTTCTGCATCGTCAATAATTTTTTTTGCCTCAGCTTCAGTGTCTTTAACTCTTTTTACTGCATCATCTGACACTAAATCACCTCCAGTGTAAAATCTTTCTTAAATTAATTATATCACTTGTTAAATTATTATTTAACTAAAAACATAAGAAATTTAATTTTGCTTTTGATTATTTGATACCCTAATAGATTATCTTTATTTAAAATTCGCAAAAATACCTATGATTTTTGTAGATTTTTTATCAATCGTAAACTAAAAGTTGATATCTAAGGTCCCAGTAAAAGTAAAATATACTTTTGTTAAAAAGAAAACCACTGCAAAAAAACAGTGGCTGAAAATTTTTTATTAAATTTATTAATCTATCTTTCTCAAAATGTCTTGAAAGGCATTCATGTTGTAAACTTTTGAAACCAACAAAATGGAAAGCAACTTGTCTGCATAGTCTGTAATAATTTGCACACCAAGAACGATGGCAAAATCTGAAATATCCATAATGGCGCGAAGGGCTTGCACTATATAAGATGAGCCAGCCGTTGTCACTGTGCCAAAGAGATAAGTGGCAATGAGGGCAGATGAAATTGCTGCAGGAAGGGACATGGCAGGTGCCAAATAAAGTTTTGATGCAAGGTCATCCCTCTTTAAAAATTTAAAATAACCTGCCGTAAAACCTACTATAATTTGTGTAGGCATAAAATAAAGGGCAATGGGGTCTGATATTGTATTTACTAAAGCTGTGATTACTCCTGCCAAGATACCAAATACTGGACCAAAGGCAAAGCCTGCCATAACTGTTCCAATTGAATCTAAGTAAACAGGAAGCTTAATCATCACTCCAATCCATGATCCTACCATATTCATGGCAATGCAAAGTGCGAGAAGGGTGACTTTTTTTGTGGTTATTTTCATAATATATCACCTAAAACTTTCTCATCAACTTCAGATTTTGTAATTTCTTCTAAAAAATACTTCCAAACTTCATAGACATCTAAGTCTTCATAGAGTATTATATTTTTTTCTCTCTTCATGAAGTCCATCTCGTCTACAATAAGCATGCCTCTTGCAGGTCCATCTGTTATGCACTCTGCATTAAAAGTTCTGCTCCTAAAAAGTTCTGGCTTTCTTTCTGCAATAATAGTTAAGGGATCATTTATCACTGAACCAATAATTTTTTCGTATTCCCAGTGAAAGTCCATGTAAAAGTTTGTAATTTTTTCAACAAAATTTCCCATCTCAGGATTGAGCCTCTTCATGTAGGACAAAATACTTGGCGTCAAGACGAATTTTCTCGTCACATCAAGGGGCAGAATCTCAACTTTATTTGGTGCATTTTTTATGACATAGTCAGCAGCATCTGGGTCCACATAAAAATTAAATTCAGCAACAGGACTCATGTTGCCATGGCTCTTGAAGTTACCGCCCATTATAATTATTCTAGCCTCCTTAAAGGCAGCTCTATCTCTTTTTAAGGCTCTGGCAATATTAGTGAGTGGTCCCAGAGCAAAAATTGTCAAATGACCCTTTCTCGCTTCATTAGCTAGGAAGTCTATGGCATCACCGTCACTATTTTTTTCCTTATATGGTAGATAGGTTTCGCCGAGACCATCTTCGCCATGAGTGTCTTCTGCGTTAATAAATTCCTTTGAAAGAGGAGATGTGCTTCCCATGTAAATTTTAAAATCTTTGTTTAAAAACTTAGAAAGTCTTAGGATATTTTTCCTTCCCTTTTCTGCATGCACATTTCCTGAAACTAAAGAGATCCCGAGGATTTCATATTCCGCTACATTATTTGCTAAAATAATGGCAATGGAATCGTCAATCCCGGGATCTGCATCGATAATAATTTTTTTCATTTTTACCTCCATTTCTTTGGAGAACAATTAGTTTTTTATACTTGGAGTTCCCGAACAAGTGAAATTTATTATACAATAAATATTTGAAATAGACAAGTTTACTTATTTCAAGTATAATTAATTTAGGCAAAATTAAAAATTTAACTTGGAGTGATTATATGAAAAAACTTTTTAAAGTATTGATTTTATTTGCAGTGGCTTTAACTCTTTTTGCTTGCAACAAAAAGAATAATCCTACTGATAATACAAATAAAGTCGAAGAAAAAACCACAGCAAGCACAATAGAGTTAGACAAAATGCCAATTGAAAATTTTGATTTCCACACTATTGATATTGTTAATGGCAACACAGTAAAATCAGAAGATTTTTACAAAGAAAAACCACTAACACTTGTAAATGTTTGGGGAACATTTTGCGGACCATGCAAGGAAGAGATGCCAGATCTTGCAAAATTATATGAGGACTACAAGGACAAGGTAAACTTCCTTGGAGTAGTTGTAGACACTAATGTGAGCATGGACACAAATGTGGAAGAAGCCCAACAAATTATTAAAGATTCTGGCGTAAATTATAAAAATATTATGCCAAACCCAACTACAGAAGACACTTTAGTTAATATAACTGCAATGCCAACTACATTTTTTGTGAATTCTGAAGGAAAAGTCTTAGGTGGCTTTGTTGGAAAAGCTGACAAAGATTCCCTAGCAGCAACTATTGACAAATTATTGGAAGAAAATAAATAGTTTTGAAAAAAAATTAGATGAGTTCAATTGAGCTCATCTTTTTTTGTAAATTTTTATTTATTTGTCGGTATGCGAAATTTTTTTTAGTCTTATTCCATACTTTTTGTGACATCAATCCACTCTTTATACTTTGAATATTTTTCTAGCTCTTCTATTGTTAATTCTATGGCGCTGTTGCTAGAGCCGCAAGCTGGAAAAACTGTGTCAAATCTCTTTAAGGACTGGTCGAGATAGACCTCTACCCCATCCTTTAGGGCAAAGGGACAGACGCCTCCCACTTCATGACCGATTAAGTCTTCAACCCTATCCTTGTCAATCATCTTTGCCTTAGTGGCAAAAAATTCTTTAAACTTCTTGTTGTCAATTTTCACATCTCCAGCTGTCACTACTATTACTATCTTGTCCTTTAGCATAAAGGAAAGGCTCTTGGCAATTCTTTCTGGCTGACAATTTAGGGCTGCTGCTGCAAGTTCCACAGTTGCGCTAGATGTATCAAATTCAATTATCCTATCTTCAAGACCAAAATCTTTAAAATAATTTTTAACTTTTTCTATGCTCATTTCTCTCACTCCATAAATTTTTATCATTATATCACAAAATAATTTTTATGTTAAAAGACTGGGAGCTTCTTAAATTTTTTAAAAATTTTTTAAAGTTAAACCTCTCTAAAATTTACATAAAATATTTGCTAGAGATTTACTCCCCAAGAGAAATTATAAGGCCAATAAATAAAGAGACTCGAGTTAAGAGTTTCCCCAATATTTGACATTGAGTCAAAAACTTCAAAAAAATAAGAGCGAGTTTCCTCGCCCTTAAGCTTTTTAATCTAATGATTAGTCAAGAATCTTAGATACTACTCCAGATGCTACTGTTCTTCCACCTTCACGAATAGCGAATCTTAGTCCTTCGTCCATTGCGATTGGTGTGATTAGTGTTACTGTAAATGTGGAGTTGTCTCCTGGCATTACCATTTCTGTTCCTTCTTTTAGTTGGATATCTCCTGTTACGTCTGTTGTTCTGAAGTAGAATTGTGGTCTGTATCCGTTAAAGAATGGTGTATGTCTTCCACCTTCTTCTTTTGTTAGTACATATACTTCTGCTTCGAATTTTGTATGTGG
>NZ_JBBMFO010000038.1:0-12296 GCF_040096015.1 Peptoniphilus hominis (ex Hitch et al. 2025)
AGCGTCTAAGTATTGATTTTTAAATGAAAAGAGAGACTCGAGTTAACGAGTCTCCCCAATATTTGACATAGAGCCTAAAAAAACCAGGCAAATGAAATAAACCTGGTTTTTAAAATTTATTAAATTATTTTAACTTATCTAAAGAATAGATAAAGTATTGGCATAGTGATTACTATACTTAAAATAACTCTTTCAATCCAAATTATAATATAATCTGAGAATTTTAGAGGTATTTCTGTTCCCATCATTACAGGAATTGATGCTGAGAAGAATAGGATTTCTGAAACAGAAACTACTGCTACTAGCATTTTTGCTATTAGTCCAAGTCCTGCATTTGCTACCACGGGAGCTGGTAAAAGCATCTCTGCTATACTCATGCCAAGGGCTTGTGCCACCATAAGTGGTTGTTCTACTCTAGTAATTAGTGTGAATGGGTAGAAGATGTAGCCAATAATATCAAAGATTGGAGTGTACTCTGCAAGTAAAAGTCCTATCATACCTACGCCAAGAAGTGATGGGGCAATGTTAAGTGCCATTTTAAATCCATCGATAAAGTTATCTTTTACAACTGATGCTAGTGAGCCAGAATTTTTGTAAGCTTCCATACCTGCTTCTATGGCTTCACCAAAAGTAACTTTTTTCTTTTCTTCAGGTACATATTCTTTTCCAGAATAATATTCTTGTGGTTTTCTATTTAGTGGGAAAATTCTTGCTGTTATTGCTGTTACTAAAAATGTTACAAAAAGTGTAATCCAGAAGTAGGCTAGCCAGTAGTCTAACAAGTCCAAAGTTTTTGCAACTATAATCATAAATGTTGCAGATACTGTTGAGAAACCTGTTGCTATAATTGCTGCTTCCTTCTTTGTGTAAGTGTCTTCCAAGTAAACTCTATTTGTAATTAAAAGTGCTAATGAATAAGAGCCTACGAAGGATGCAACGGCATCTACTGCTGATCTACCTGGAGTTTTAAAGACTGGTCTCATTACTGGTTCCATAAATACACCAATAAATTCCATTAGTCCAAAGCCAGTCAAGAATGCCAAGAAAACTGATCCAATTGGCACGATTGTAGCTACAGATACCATGATTCCGTTCCAAATAAGTGGAAGCATATCACCATCAAAAATTCTTGCAGGACCCTTATTAGTTACATACATGAATACAAAGACTAAGGCTACAAGTTTAATTGCAAAGAATACTGAGTGAAGTTTACTCTTTTGCCAAGATTTAGTTTTTATTGCATAGGCTATACCGGCAAGTACCATGAAAACTCCGAAAACTAAATTGTAATTTGGAAGTTTTTTCACAAGGCTTGTGATGTGGTCAATTGGTATACTCTTTGCTCCGCCAATTGTAACAGGCACAAAGAACATAAAAATTCCAAAAAGTGAATAAAAAATAAATAGTGCAATGTCCGTCGAGTTGAATTTTTTCTTTTCCATAATGTCCTCCTTAATTTATATTAATATACTATGGTTAAGCTTTATTATACCACAGCAGTAGCGGATAAAACGAAAGTTGACTAAGTTTCAACTTATTTTTTTAAAAATTATTTAAGATAAGGGAAATTTTTTAAACTTCCATAAAAAAAGAGCCTGTCACAAGCTAGTGGACAAGCTCAAAATTTTTTATTTTTCATCATTGAAGTTAACTTTTATAATGTTGTCAGTATTTACATCTTCTGTTGTGTAGTAATTGTAAATGTCTTTGCCAAACTTTGTAAGTTTTATACTTTTATCAGATTCCTTTATATTTATTATTTCCAAATCTTTTAAAATATTTAAAAGGGCGACTTCATCTTCTGCAAAGTCCCTATTTTTTATCTCTTCTACATCTTTTAAGTCTTTCAAAAGATCTTTCACAAAGCCACTATATTTTTCGTAGTTTATGCCAAAGGAGCTTTCCAGAAACTTTTTATTAGTCAAGGATTCAACCCAGAGGGAAAGCTTAGTTATGTCGTCAAGGGCTTGGTATTCATCGGCATAATCTGTGAGAAAAAGTTCTTGTGGAAAGTAATCTCCGCTTATTAAGGTCAAATATTTTTTCAGCATAAAGTTTAGGTAGAGCTCAATTAGTGGAAGGTGCTTATTTTTTAGGGTCTTAACATCCTTTGTGGGCTTTAGATTTATGGTAGATGAAAATTCTTTTAGCATAGCGGGAGAAAGATCCCCTGACTTTAACAAATTCACATAGTTCATGTCCAGGAAAGTGATAAAGCTATCGAAGTTTTCTATAAAACTGTTGCCAAAGACTGCTTTCTTGTTGTCATAAAGTATATCTAGGATGTTGTCATCAGAGTAAAAGCCGCTTTCACTGTTTTTCAAAAGTTCCATATAATAAAATATGTTGTTCTTTATTTCGCCTAAATCTTTTAAAATATTTTTTACACCCCTGCCCATGATTTGAAGCTGTCCATAAAAGACAAGCAAAAAGTCTATGGACTTTATTAAGTCTTCTCTCGACAAGAAGTCTCCAGCCTCGCAAAGGTCTTTAATCATTTCCTTGTAGTCTAGGTCATAATCCTTGAAGGTCTTTTCTTCTTCATAATCACCAAGGCTTAGGCAGCGACTTAACTTTGAGAAGAGAGTGAAGAAGAAGCCCATTATAAATTCCACATCCTCACCAGGGAAAATTTTTTGAAATAACTGTGTGTCTTGGGCTATAAGAAGATCCTCTTCATAAAAAGACCTTAGCAAGTGACCAAAATCTTCCAAGCCATCTAAATCTTCTAGGTCTTCATTGGGATGGAGAAAATAATTATTTATAGATTCTAAAGTTACGCCAAAGACGGCAATGATATTTAAAAATTCTCTTTTTAAGAAGTCCTTATTCATTTTTATGGGACCGTAATTGTCCTCTATGTGTCTGAATAAACTAATGAGATTTTCTGAAAAAGAAAAAAAGACTTTCTCCTCCATAATTTGAATTACTTGAAGTATGGATTTTTTATTTTCATGACCAAAAATCCTGTAGAGACCAAATTCATCTTTGCTAATATTGATCTTTGTGTAATTTTCAACTTCTATATATTCATCTAAAAGGACATCGTAAAAGGTAAAGTGGTCATCTTCTTTCCTTATCCTAAAAAGGGACACATAGGAGTCCCTGAAAATTTTTATAAGATAAGCATAATTTTCTTCAGGAACTTCGAGCTCTTCTAGTATGCCCTTTAAAACTCTCTTTGCATTATCCTCATACTCCTCAAAGTCAAAGAGCATAAAGGCTGCCAGTTCGTCTCTATCTCTTACCATTACATAGGGATTTTCTGTAATGGGAGCAAATTCAATTTCATTTATAAAATTTTCAAAGCCAATGCTTGCTTGGCTCAAGAGTTTTTTTCCTATTTCATAAATTTCTCTTGTAGTTAAATTCATTTTTTCACCTATTCTTCAACTAATTCCTTTAGTTCATCCATGTATCGCAAAATATATTCTATGTGATAATTATAGACGCTATCCACTTCAGTTAAGTTATGAGAAGAGGGCTCATCTAAGTTGTAGCGGCTATTGACATCTTCGGAAATTTTTTCGCTCAAATAATTTGCGTTCATATTATTTATTACCTCTAGCCGAACAGATATGCTTTCAAGCAGGGAGACGATCTTTGTTTCTTTATCAAGAGAATGGTCGTGATGAAAAGGAGTCTTTATTTCCTTTTCCAAAAGTTTATAAAGAGTATTTGCATTAGATAAATTTTCGTTAAAATCAGATAAATTTGCCCTCTTGTCGTAAATTATTTCTCTCAAAACCCTATTTGCTGATTGGTAGCATTTTTTTGAAACTGCAATAAAATCTTCCCCGATATTGGGTGAGGATATATAGTAATTTACAAGGACGCCAACAACAACTCCTATAACTGTTCCTAGGATCCTATTTACGGCGTAGAGAGCCTTATTTGAGTCGGAGCAAAAACTTGCAACGAAAACTATGCAAGAAAGTTGTGCCATGTCACGCATCTTTATTACAGAAAGTATATAGATTGTAATTAAAATGCCAAGGCCTGCTATAAGGGGCTCAACTAAATTGGGCACAGATATTTTGGAACTTATATAGCCAAGTATTACTCCAAAGACGCAGGTAAAAAGTCTCTTCTTCATGTCGCTAAGTGATTCTGACATTGATGGCTTCATGGAAGAAACTGCGGCGATGGATACAAATATTGGCGAATTTAAGTTTAAAAGGTAGGAGATATAAAGTCCAATTACAACAGCTAGGGCCGTCTTAATTGCACGCATGCCAATTCTGTATTTGTAATCAAATTTATTTTTGATAGCCATGTAATCCTCCCATCTATTTTTTTAATATGCAAGATAATTATATCAATAATGGATATAAAAGTACATTTTGATAATTTGCCAAAGTCTTGATAGTATTTGTAAAAATTGGGTAAACAATTAACAAAGAAAAGGAGAGTGACATTTATGTTATTGAACTTTGTTGGAAAAAACATTGAACTTACAGAATCTTTAAAGAATGTGGCAGAAAAAAAATTCTCCAAATTGGATAAATACTTTTCTGAAGAAGCCAACGCGAGAGTTGTATTTTCTACTGTAAGAGAAGAACAAACTGTTGAAGTTACAATATTTTTACCTAAGACAATTATTAGAGCAGAAGAAACTACAGACGATATGTACTCTTCAATGGACAACGCTGTGGATGCACTTGCTAGACAAATTAGAAAACACAAGACTAAATTAAAGAGAAGATACCAAAACAACGAAACTATTAGATTCGATGAAATTGTTGAAAAAGAAAAGGACGAAGCTGAAAACAAAATCGTTAAGAGAAAGAATTTCGAACTTAGTCCAATGAAGGAAGAAGAAGCAATTCTTCAAATGGAACTTTTAAATCACAATTTCTTCGTATTCTTAGATGCAGATACTGAAGCTGTTTCTATTGTCTACAAGAGAAAAGATGGCAATTACGGAAAGATTGAAGTATAAAATAAAAATTTATGGGCGCTTAGGGGCTCTTAATTAGGGATTTATTTCCTTAAAATTTAATCGGCATGGAGGTATGACCTTTGTGCCGATTTTTAAATGTCAATTTTCCCTATAAAATTCCAATAAATCCAAATGGTCTGTTTCTTTAAATTTGTACCTGTTGTTTCTTGCTTCATATTTCCATAAGCACCAGCTTGCATTTTCTTTTAGATATTCTGGTATATTTTCTAAATTAACATATCTACTCCTTTCATATTTTTTGAAGAAGAAATATCCCCTCATCTTTCTTAGGACAGTTAGAAGAATTTTGAGTAATCTTTTTATCCTCTACCTGTATAAGTAAGATTGAGAAGTAATTTTCCGGTTATTTTGAAAAATATTTTCTCCTCCCAAATAACAGGCGAAGAAATTCAGAAGCTTTTTAACCTGTAAAAAAATTTCTCCCTCTACTAGCCCTAGGACATTTTTGATGTTTTGTTAGGTTTTATTTTTCCTCTCATATCACAGGCGAAGAAAAACATAGTTTTTTAAACCTATCCTAAAAATTTTCTTCTCCTAATAGACTCAGGACATTTTTAAAGGTTTTGAGTAATTATTTCTTCATCTACCTGTATAAGTAGGAATTAGGATGAATTTTCCAGTTATTAAAATATTTCTCCCTTCACTAGCCCTAGGATAAAAATGATGGTTTTGATTAGTTGTTTAGAAGATTTAATTCTTTGAATTAAAAAAAGACGGAAATAAATCCGTCTTAAGAAATATGTAAAGATTAAGTTGTAGAATGTGGTATAATATTATAGAAAAACTGTATAAAGTAGAAGATTAACTTGAGGTGGATTATGGGATTTTCCTATGATAAATTATGGAAAAAATTGATAGATGAAAAGATGAATAAATTAGACCTGCAAAAAGCCATAAATACAACTCCTCATACCATAGCTAAAATGGGACGAGATGAGAATGTTAGTATGGAAATACTTGGCAGAATTTGTAGGTATTTTAAATGTGATATATCGGAAGTATTGGAATATAGATTGGAGGGATACGATGAGTAATAAGCTTGAACTTACTTGGTATGGTAAAGAAAATGAAATAAAAGTTGAGCCTAGAATACTTATTGAAGATAAAGAAAAATCAAATACATCAAATGATCCTAATACCGAAAATATGCTTATACATGGTGATAATTTATTAGCTCTAAAAGCTTTAGAAAATAATTACTCAGGAAAAGTTAAATGTATCTATATAGACCCACCATACAATACAGGGAATGCATTTGAACATTATGATGATAATTTAGAGCATAGTATATGGCTTAATTTAATGAGAAGTAGACTCACTATACTTCAAAAATTATTATCAGATGATGGCAGTATATGGATACAAATAGATGAAGAGGAGCAAGCTTACCTCAAAGTTTTATGTGATGAAATATTTGGAAGAAGTAATTTTGTAAATATGATTTCTGTTAATATGAAGAACATAGCTGGTGCTTCTGGTGGTGGAGAAGATAAAAGACTAAAAAAGAATTGTGAATATATTTTAGTGTACGCTAAAAATTATAATTTATTAAAACCTTTTGAAGGCGCATACAAGTATACTGAAATATCAGATTTGGTGAAAGAATATAAAGATGAAGGTAAAAGTTGGAAATATACGACAGTTTTATTAGATGAAGGTGAAAAAATTTATCATGGTTCTACTATTGACGGTGATGGTGATGAGATAAAAGTTTATATTAGGAAGAATGTAGTAACAAAGTCTATAAAGCAAGTAGCTTCTGAAAAAAATATACCAGAAAAAGAAGTTTATAAAAAATATGGTATTAATATTTTTAGAACAACTAATGCTCAATCATCAATAAGAAAAAGGATAATTGATTATAGGAAAGAAAATAAAATAACGAGTCAATATATTTCAATTGAATATATTCCAAAAACTGGCAAGAACAAAGGAACACTATACGAACAGTTTTACAAAGATGAAAATTGTAATCTATTTGTTTGGCTACGTGACACCTCTGAAATAATAGATGGTGAATTATATAAAAAAGATGCACAGGGTACATATTGGGATATGAATCCATATATGAAAAATGTTGCGAGTGAGGGAAAAGTTAGATTCCCTATGAGCAAAAAACCTGAATTCTTACTAAAACAAATTTTTAATATGGCTACAAAAGAGAAAGATTTAGTTTTAGATAGTTTTCTTGGTTCAGGTACAACTTGTGCTGTGGCTCAAAAGATAAATAGAAAATTTATTGGTATAGAAATGGGATCACACGCCTATACTCATTGTAAGGTTCGTTTGGATAAAGTAATAGATGGAAGTGACAAATCAGGAATTTCAAAAGACATAAAATGGCATGGCGGTGGAGCTTATAAATTCTACGAACTTGCTGAAAGTTTAATAAATAGAGATGCTTTTGGAGAATATATTATAAACAAAGACTATAATCCTGATATGTTGGCAGCAGCTGTTGCATTACATGAGGGATTTGAATATGGTCCAGATTCTGAATTTTTTTGGAAACAATCTAAAGCAAATGAAAACTCATATCTCTTCGTAACTACAAGGCACATAAATAGTGGCTATATTGAATCAATAAAAACCACTATGGAAGATGAAGAGTATCTAGTAATAGCTTGTAAGTCCTTTGATAGTGATATTAGTGATAAATATCCTAATATTACTATAAAAAAGATTCCACAAATGCTGCTTTCAAAGTGTGAATTTGATATGGATAATTATAATTTAAATATTATAAGTCCTCCAATTTATGAAGGTTATGAAGATGAGGAGGAATGTGAAAATGAATAGTATATTTAGTGAATACACCACAGATTATATTAGTGGAGTTATGTCTTTAAGAAAACCACAAGAAAAATCTTTAAAAGTATTAGAAGAAATTATGACATCATTAAATATAAAGAAGGGTATGAACTTAAAGGCTGCTCTAGGTGGGGTTCATGCTATGTATCCGATATGTTCTGATTTTGAAAGAGAGTTTTTGTCATTAACTTTTGCTTTGGCAACTGGTGTTGGTAAAACTAGGCTTATGGGAGCATTTATTGCATATCTTTACACAAACCATAATATTAAAAATTTCTTTGTTGTGGCACCAGGTACGACTGTATACGAAAAGTTAAAAAAAGATTTATCAGATCCTTCAAATTCAAAATATGTATTTAAGGGACTAGGGTGTTTTCACAAACCACCTGAAGTAATAACAGATGACGACTATAGAACGAAGACCATCTCATTCTTCGAATCTGATGTACGTATATTTGTTTTTAATATCGATAAGTTTAATAAAGAAGGTTCGAAAATGAAAAAGATAAACGAATTAATTGGAGAATCCTTCTACGGATATTTGGCAAATTTAGAAGATTTGGTTTTAATTATGGATGAATCTCATCATTATCGTGCAGAAAAAGGTATGCAGGCTCTTAATGAACTCAATCCTCTATTGGGGTTGGAACTTACCGCAACTCCTATTGTCACAAGTGGTGCAAAACAAATTCCTTTTAAAAATGTTGTATATGAATATCCATTATCTAAAGCCATTGAAGATGGGTATACAAGAACACCTTTTGCTGGAACTAGAACAGATATAAATTTCTACAATTTTGGAGATGAAGAACTTGATAAGCTTATGATTATAGATGGTCTAAAACTTCATGAGAGATCCAAAATTGAGCTAAAAGCCTATTATAATAATAACAATTCAGAAAACAATCTTATCAGGAAAGTTAAGCCATTTATGATGATTGTGTGCAAGGATACAGACCATGCTACTTGGGTTGAAAATTTTGTAAAATCAGATGAATTTGCCGAGGGTTTATATAAGAATAAAACTATCGTAGTCCATTCTAAACAATCTGGTGCCGAGAGTGAAGAAAACACAAGATTACTACTTGATGTGGAAAAATATGACAATCCTGTAGAGATAGTAATTCATGTCAATATGCTGAAAGAAGGATGGGATGTCAATAACCTGTATACAATTGTTCCGTTAAGAACTGCTGCTTCAAAGGTATTGAGAGAGCAAATGATAGGACGTGGATTAAGACTTCCTTATGGAGATAGAACAGGCAATGAAATAGTTGATGGAGTTTATTTAACTGCACATGATAAATTTCAAGATATTTTAGATGAGGCTAAAAAGGGAGATTCTATTTTTAAAGCGGGAAATATTATCAAGCTTGAAGAAATTGAAGAGAATATATCGACTGCTCAAACTACTTCGGAGTTGGATAAGGATAAAGTTAAAGAAGAAGCCTATGCTATAGGAATAGAAAAAGGAGAAAAATCGGATGAGCTAATTGATGAGACTATAAGTCATGTAAAAGATGAGGTAATTAAGGAGATTAGTCACAGCAATAATGTAAATATTTCTAATGAGCAAAAGAAAAAAGTTGCAAAAAAAGTAAAGAATAAACTCAAAGATAATAAAGAGTTGTCTGATGCTTACAAAAAGAATGAGAATGTTATAGATGATTTAATTGATAAGACTGTTGAACAAACTTGTGAAGAAACAAAAAATAGATTCATCTCTATTCCTAGGCTTAAAATAATAGATGCTGGGGTTACTGAGTATGGCTTTATTGATTTTGATTTAGATCTACAAGTTTTTAATCACGCACCAGTAAAAAATGATCTTATAATACAAAATTTACAGGATTTTTCCGATGTTAAACATATCGATGTGAATTCTATAGACTTTGATAGTTTTAATCCAAAAAAAGAAATTCTTGATTTGTTAAGATCTAAGCCTGAAATAGATTATGAAAAGTCTTCTTCTCTTTTATTTAAGTTGATTTCACAAGTAGTAAGTCATTATGAAGAAAAATATGAAGCTGCTCAAATGAAAAACATTGTTTTTATAAATAAGAAGGATATAGCTAACAAAATATATGACCAAATGATGGCAGATGACCATTTTTATAGCGAGAATAGTTTTATAAAATATTCTGTAATGGGGGTAAGAGACTACAACTTTCCACAAACTTATACATGGAAAACACAGCTTAATTTATATGAAAATTATAATGAGAATATTAAATCCATACTATTTGACGGAATAATGAAAGGTGTATTTTCTAGTGCAAAGTTTGATAGTAAGCCTGAACTTATTCTTGCCAGAATATTAGAAAAAGATTCAAAAGTAACTAAATGGCTTAGACCAGCACAGAATGAATTTAATATAAATTACAATAGAGGTAAGCATTATGTACCAGATTTTGTTGTAGAAACTGAAGATTATTTCTACATTGTTGAAGTTAAGGGAGAAGATAAAATTGAAGATGCTGATGTCATAGCAAAGAGTAAAAAGGCAGTTCAATTTTGTGATGTAGTTACTAACTGGGCAAAAGAAAATTCTAAGAAAGGATGGAAATATGTTTTCATTCCATCAAAGGAAATATTACCTAGTTCATCTTTCAATAACCTAGTTAATAGATTTACTGAGGTCTAGAATGAATATAGAAAATTATATAGAATCGCAGTATCGTGAAATTTATTCTGATTTAAACATTGAGTTTATAGAGCTATATAAATGTTTCAAATCACAAAAATTACAAGAAATTTTTGCAACTATACATCATCTTTGTGTTGAAAATTACAAGTTAATGAATCAAAGACTGCCAACCAGAGAAAACGGTAATTATTTTTGGGCTGATCCAAGTAGAAAATTAATTTTTGCTATTGATATAGCTTTAAGTATGCAAAGGACATTGAAAAATTCAGAATATGCCTTTGAAATTGTTGATTACTATAAAGAAGTTTTTAGAAAGTCAGAAGAGTTTCTTTCTAACAGTAGAGGTAGTCAAATACCGCCGAACATGGAAAAAATTGAAATATACTATACAATGCCAATATTACTACCGGTAAATACGATAAAAATTGATTCAGGACTGTCAGAGAAAAATATTGAGCTAAAACTAATAGGTGAAGGCTCATATGCTAAAGTATTTTCTTTTTTTGACGACTATTATAATAGAAAATTTGTTTTAAAAAGAGCAAAAAAACATTTAAATGAAAAGGAAGTTAAACGATTTAAGCAAGAATTTGAACAAATGAATTCACTTTCATCACCGTATATCGTTGAAGTATATAGGTATGAAAATGATACTAATGAATATATCATGGAATTTATGGACTGCACTTTATATGATTATATTCAAAAAAACAATTCTAAACTCACACAAGGTGATAGAAAATTAATTGTAAATCAAATTTTAAGAGCATTTAGATATATTCACTCAAAATGTTTGTTTCACAGGGATGTAAGCCCGAAAAATATCTTATTAAAGAAGTATGATGATGTGAATGTAATAAAAGTCTCTGATTTTGGATTGGTCAAAGTTCCAGATAATAATTTAACTACAATAAACACAGAATTTAAAGGATATTTCAATGACCCAAGATTACTAACTGAAGGCTTCTATAATTATGGGATTTTACACGAAACCTTTGCAATTACTAGGTTAGTATACTTTGTAATGTCTGGAAAAACGAGAATAGACAATATAAAAGATGTTAATCTATCTTCCTTTGTAAATAAGGGGCTATCGGTAAATTTATCAGAAAGATATCAATCTGTCGATGAAATTATAAATGCAGTTAAAAAGCTATAGGTTATGTTAATCACAAAAAGCGACCATACAGGAGCATTTCTATCCTTTGTATGGTCGTTCTTCTTTTGCCACCTAAAGACTCTCTAAATCAGTTTTTCTAAATCCCTAATTCAATGAGCCTTTAGGCGTCCTTTTTAGTACCATAAATAGTGTAAGAAAGGAAGTAATTCCTATCTTGCACTATTTTTGTATAATGAAGAAGTAGTATGACGAGGTGCTTTTAGGGTTGAAACATCCGCCAAAAAAACTGTCAGCTACCTCTTCATTATTCATATTCGGTTAAGCAGGTTGGGCAAAACGTCCGTGTCACAAGCTAAAAAGAGTGTAATGGTGCAGGTAGAAACTACAAAAGAAAAAGAAAGAAGGAAAGCCATGATATCTGTAGGAATAGACATATCAAAAGAGAAATTTACAATTTGTGCATTAGAACAAGGAAGCAAAATATTCTGGAAGCCCTTTGATGTTTCTCTAAACAAAACCAAAGTAGGAGAATTTTTAGAAAAACTAGAAAAATTAAAAGAAAAAGTAAAAATAACAATGGAAGCAACAGGAAAATATCATCTACCAATACTTTATGAATTAAAAGATAGAGGGTATTTTGTAGCAGTAATAAATCCATTAAAGATGAAACAGTTTTGTCGAGCATTAAACTTTAGAAAAGCAAAAAATGACAATATAGATGCAAAACAAATAGCAGAATATGGACTAATGTATTG